>JAZOQQ010000283.1:0-4072 GCA_045656165.1 Acutalibacteraceae bacterium | reverse complement strand
CCGACCACTACAAAGCAATCTGCTACGTTAAACACCGGAAACTCAAAGAATTGTACTTGAATGAAGTCTACCACATACCCGTGAATCAAACGGTCAATAAAATTACCGATACCGCCCGCCACGATCAAGGTAGCACTGATGTTAAACAATTTGTATCCGCGGAATTTACCGAACAGCAACAGCGCCAGTATAGCTGCCATCACAACGCCGGTAAAAATAAGGAATAACCAACGCTGCCCCTGCAGAATACCAAACGCGGCCCCCTCATTTTCCACGTATGCAAATCCCAATACGTTGGGGATAACCGTTTCCACGCCGGCGCCTTTTAAGTTCAGCACCGCCAACCATTTGGTCAGCTGATCAATACTGACCAGTGCGGCGGTAACGGCCAGCACCATAAACTGAAACATACGATTACCTCTTGAGGATCGCCGCACAACGCGCGCACAAACCGGCACCTTCACCGTCTGCTTTCACGGTATCGCTGTACGCCCAGCAACGGCTGCATTTTTCACCGTCGGCATGTGCCACCGATACGCTGAGTCCCTCAACGTCGCCGCTGAATTCACCGGTGCCGTCTTCGCACACAGCAACCTGCGACACGATCAACACCGTCTTGAGCAGTTCTTCCACCTTGCGCACAAACGGTAACAACTTCGCATCACAATACAACGTGACTTTTGCATCCAAGGAACCACCGATCACTTTCGCCGTACGAGCGGCTTCAAGTGCTTTTTGCACGTCGTCGCGCAAAGCGTGGATACGGTTCCATTTTTCTTCGAATGCGGCATCCGTCTGCATATCCTGTGCTTCGGGCATATCGTTGAGCATCACCGCGCGGGCATCCTCGCCCTCGGCGTGCGGCATGAACGACCAGATCTCATCCGACGTAAATGCTAAGATCGGCGCCAACAAACGCGTCAAGGCGTTGAGGATCCGATACATCGCCGTCTGTGCGGCACGGCGATCATCACTGTTCGCCGCTTCCACGTACAAGCGATCTTTCAGAACATCCAAATAGAAGTTCGACAGATCCACCACGCAGAAATGATGGATGGCATGGAATGCATCATGGAATTCAAACGCATCGTACGCTTTGCGTACGTCGGCAATCACTTGGTTCAAGCGGAGCAATGCCCAGCGGTCAATATCGTGCAACTTGTCGTCGGTCACGCTATCGGTATTGGGATCAAAATCATGAATGTTACCGAGAATATAACGTGCGGTGTTACGCACCTTGCGATACGCTTCCGACAACTGTTTGAGAATATCTTTCGACAAACGCACGTCAACGCGGTAATCCAGCGATGCGACCCACAAACGCAAAATCTCGGCACCATATTCCTTGATAACCTCATCGGGCGCGATGGCGTTGCCCAGCGATTTATGCATGGCCTTTCCTTCGCCGTCCACGACCCAACCATGTGTCAGGACCGCTTTGTACGGTGCCTTACCGGTGCAAGCCACCGATGTCAACAACGAAGACTGGAACCAGCCGCGATACTGGTCAGCGCCTTCCATATACAAGTCCGCGGGAACGCCCAGTTCCTCACGTTCTCCCAGCACAGCCGCATGGGACGAACCGGAGTCAAACCACACGTCCATAATATCGCTTTCTTTGCGGAACTTCTTACCGCCGCAATGCGGGCAAGTCGCACCTTCAGGCAGAATTTCCGCCGCTTCGTGCGTATACCAACCATCCGAACCTTCACGGCGGAACAACTCGGATACCGCTTTGATGAAATCGCCGTCAATGATCGGCTTGCCGCAATCTTCACAATAGAAGATCGGGATCGGCACGCCCCACAAACGCTGACGAGAAATACACCAGTCAGCACGTTCGCGTACCATAGAGGTGATGCGATCTTCACCCCACGACGGGATCCATTTCACCTCTTTGATCGCTTCAACCGCTTCGTCTTTAAAACTATCTACCGAGCAGAACCACTGATCGGTGGCGCGGAACAACACAGGGTTCTTACAACGCCAGCAGTGCGGATATTGGTGAACGATCTTCTTCATAGCGAGCAGAGAACCGGTCGCATCCATGTGAATGGCGATCGCCTTGTTCGCTTCATCGGTCGTCATACCGGCGCAGATCGGGCCCGCCTCTTCGGTCATACGGCCCTCGCTGTCAACCGGCACGCACATGCCGATCTGTTTGTAATTTTTGCAGATGTTAAAGTCATCTACACCATGACCGGGCGCAGTATGTACGCAACCGGTACCGCTTTCCAATGTAACGTGATCGCCAACGATGATCAGCGATTCACGATCTAAGAACGGATGTTGAGCCGTCATAAGTTCCAGTTCAGCACCGGTAAAGGACGCCAACACTTCATATTCGCTGATCTTGGCGGCTTTCATGGTTTCTTCCACTAAACCCTCGGCAAGAATATAATTCTCCTCACCGCATTTCACGACCTGATACGTGAAGTTCGGGCCGAGGCAGATTGCCAAGTTGGCAGGCAATGTCCACGTAGTGGTAGTCCAAATGACAAAATAGGTCTTGGAAACGTCAATGCCGGCCGCCGATAATACACCACGATCGTCTTTGACGGCAAATTTCACGTATACCGAGAAGCAAGGGTCCTCTGCATATTCGATTTCCGCTTCCGCTAACGCCGTTTGACATTCGGGGCACCAGTACACCGGCTTTAAGCCCTTGTAGATGTAACCCTTCATGGCCATTTCGCCGAACACTTCGATCTGACGCGCTTCGAATTCGGGTGCCAACGTCAAATACGGATGCTCCCAGTCACCAAGCACACCCAAACGTTTGAACTGTTCGGTTTGGTTTTTCACGTAGCCAAGCGCAAAATCACGGCAAATACCACGCAGGTCCACCGGGGCCATCGTCAACGCTTTTTCTGCGCCGGCTTTAGCACGTGCTTTGAGTTCAATCGGCAGACCGTGAGTATCATAGCCCGGCACGAACGGTGCTTGATAGCCCGTCATATTGTGATAGCGTACGATCATATCCTTGATGATCTTATTCAGCGCATGACCGTTGTGGATATCACCGTTGGCGTACGGAGGGCCGTCGTGCAAAATATAACGCGGTTTCCCTTCGTTCTTCTGCATAATCTGACCGTACAGATCGTCTTTATCCCATTGCTCCAACACGACGGGCTCGCGCACAGGCAAACCGGCGCGCATGGGAAATTCGGTCTGCGGCAAATTCAACGTTTGGTTATAATCTTGCTGTTGCATGTGGTTTTTCTCCCTTATTTCTTTTTGCGGAACAATCCCTTGGACTCGTCTTCCTCATCCTCGTCATATTCTTCGTCCGCGTGCATATCGTATTCGTTACCGAATTTTAAACCGTCAAAACGAGAAAACGGTTTGAGCGTTTCCTCTTCTTCCGCCTGCGTCGGTTCCTCAGAAATCGGAGCGACTACCACCGTACCGTCATCCACGTCTTCTACCGTTTCTTCAGGCGTCGGTTCAGGTTCGGGTTCGGGCTGTTCGGGAATCAGTTTGATCACCGACAAATGCTCACGATATAAGTCAAGCAAGCGCGTTTTAAACGCCGCCACTTCCTTTTTGATTTCGTCGAGTTGTTCTTGCTCTGCCGCCGCTTCGGCAAGCAGTTCACGTCGTGTGATGTCAGCCGTTGTCTGTGCTTCTTGCAAAATGGCATTGGCCTTCTCTTTGGCTTCACGAATCACCGCGTCGCCGGTGCGTTGTGCATTCAGAAGCGCCGCGCGTATCGCGTCTTCGTCGTTGCGGTACTGAGCAACTTGATCAGCGAGCGCTTTCATTTTCTGCGTAATCGCCTGATTTTCTTGTTGCAACTGTGCAACCGTTTCCACGCACTCGTCGATGAACACATCGACGTCTTCTGTGCGGTAGCCGCGACCCCGATTGAACTCAACATTGCGAATTTGATCCAACGTTAACATGTGTTCTTCCTCGCTTTCATCAAATGTATTGGTGAATTCGGATAATAAGACGGCCTTTTTTGGTTGTCGGACCGAGTGCGGCAACCAAAACCCGCCCCACTCCACGCACCGACAGCACATCGCCTTCCTTGACGGTGTGTGCCACCGCCTCACAAGAAGTCGGAGGC
>JAZOQQ010000282.1:0-3252 GCA_045656165.1 Acutalibacteraceae bacterium | reverse complement strand
ATCGGTATCGGTGCTATGATAGACTTCGGCCCGTTGCTCTCCAACCCGAAAATGTTTTTATTCGGCGGTGCCGCGCAATTTGGTATCTTTTTAACCGTTCTGGTCGCTTCTTTATTCTTCCCCGATTTCAAAGACGCCGCTTCCATCGGTGTCATCGGTGCGGCAGACGGCCCCACCGCCATTTTAGTATCGCAGGTGCTGAAATCCAACTACATCGGTCCGATCATGGTTGCCGCTTATTCCTATATGGCGTTAGTGCCGATCATTCAGCCCATTGCCATCAAAGCAGTTACCACGAAGAAAGAGCGCATGATCCGCATGACCTACAATCCGAAATCGGTATCGCGCCGCACTCGTATCCTCTTCCCCATCGCGGTTACCGTCATCGCCGGTTTGGTAGCACCCGCTTCCATTTCGCTGGTTGGTATGTTGATGTTCGGCAACCTGTTGCGTGAATGCTTAAAACTCGACAATTTGTCGCAAACCGCACAAACGTCGCTGGCTAACCTTATCACCATCGTACTTGGCCTTTCCATTGCCTCCAGCATGCGTGCCGAAGCGTTTGTGGACTGGGGCACGTTGCTCATCATGGGCTTGGGTCTGGTCGCTTTCGTGTTTGACACCATCGCCGGTGTTATGTTTGCGAAGTTCTTAAACCTCTTCCTGCCGGAAGGCAAGAAATTTAACCCCATGGTCGGCGGTGCCGGCATCTCGGCGTTCCCGATGTCTGCGCGTGTCATTCAGAAAATGGCGCTGAAAGAAGATAATCAAAACCATTTGCTCATGCACGCCGTCGGTGCCAACGTTGCCGGACAGATCGGATCGGTCGTTGCCGGTGGTATCATTTTGACCGTCGTGCCGCGTCTGATCGGTGCTTAAGGAGGAGTTTGATATGAAACTGTTTGCACTCGCCGCACAAGCGGCACAAGCCACGAAGCAGGGTTTGCAGTTGGAATTTGGCACCGCCAATATCGGCGATGCATTACTGCTTATGTTACTCGGTATGGTCGGCATTTTCGTTGTGATGCTCATCATCATGGCCGCCGTCGCCCTGCTTAACAAATTTGCCAAAGATAAAAACGATAAGAAATAAAACCCGAAAGGAATTATACGGTTATGGCTGATAATAAAAAGATGGTGGAAGCCATCACTTCCATGGAAGATAATTTTGCACAATGGTACACCGACGTCGTAAAAAAAGCGGAACTCGCCAGTTATTCCGGCGTGCGCGGCTGCATGATCGTGCGTCCCTACGGCACCGCGCTGTGGGAAAACATTCGTAACGATCTGGATTCCCGCTTTAAAGCCCTCGGTCATGAAAATATCATGATGCCCATGTTCATTCCCGAAAGTTTGCTGCAGCGTGAAAAAGATCACGTGGAGGGTTTTGCTCCGGAAGTGGCGTGGGTCACCCACGGTGGTGAGGAAAAACTGCAAGAACGTCTTTGCGTACGTCCGACGTCGGAAACGGTGTTCTGCGAACATTATGCCGACATCATTCATTCCTACCGTGATCTGCCGAAACTGTATAATCAATGGTGTTCGGTCGTTCGTTGGGAGAAAACCACCCGTCCGTTTTTGCGCACCATGGAGTTCTACTGGCAAGAAGGCCACACCATGCACGAAACTGCGGAAGAAGCGTTGGAAGAGACCGAGCGCATGCTGAACGTATACGCTGATTTCTGTGAACAATCGCTCGCCATTCCGGTTGTAAAGGGCCGCAAAACCGACAAAGAAAAGTTTGCCGGTGCAGAAGCCACCTATACCATCGAGGCCATGATGCACGACGGCAAGGCGTTGCAAAGCGGTACCAGCCACTATTTCGGCGATGGATTTGCCCGTGCGTTTGACATTCAGTTTACCGACCGCGAAAATAAACAGCAATATCCCCACCAAACGTCTTGGGGTATGTCCACTCGCATCATCGGCGCTATCATTATGACGCACGGCGACGATAACGGTTTGGTGTTGCCGCCTGCTGTTGCGCCCATTCAGTTGGTTATCCTGCCCATCGCACAACACAAGCCCGGTGTGCTGGATAAAGCGCGTGAGTTGGCAGATCGTTTGTCGGCAGTTGCCCGTGTAAAAGTGGACGATTCCGACAACTCGGCTGGTTGGAAATTTGCCGAATACGAGATGAAAGGTGTGCCGCTCCGTTTGGAGATCGGTCCGCGTGACATTGAAAACAATCAGTGCGTACTGGTTCGCCGTGACAACCGCGAAAAAACGGTGGTATCGTTGGATGAACTGGAAACTAAAATTCCCGAATTGCTGGCCGCTGTACACGATGGGCTGTATCAAAAAGCACTCGCTCGTCGCGAGAGCATGACCTTCACCGTTAAAACAATGGATGAAATGCAAAAAGTCGCCGACGAACAACCCGGCCTGATCAAAGCCATGTGGTGCGGTGACGAAGCGTGCGAAATGAAACTCAAGGAAGTAGCGGGCGTTACCAGCCGTTGCATGCCGTTTGAGCAAGAACACATCACCGACACCTGCGTTTGTTGCGGCAAGCCCGCCAAAACCATGGTCGTCTGGGGTAAAGCGTATTAAGGAGACACGATTATGAATCAGTTAGATAAACCGCAAAGCGGCGAACAAATCGCCGTCATGCACACCAACCACGGCGATATTTCGCTTCGCTTGTTCCCCGAACAAGCACCCAAAGCCGTGGAAAACTTTGTGACCCATGCCCAAAACGGCTACTACAACGGTTTGATCTTTCACCGCGTGATCCGCGAATTTATGATCCAAGGCGGTGACCCCACCGGTACGGGTTGCGGTGGCGAAAGCATTTGGGGACATGCGTTTAAAGACGAGTTTTCACCATTGTTGCACAACGTGCGCGGTGCGCTCTCAATGGCCAACGCCGGTCCCGGCACCAACGGCAGCCAGTTCTTTATCGTGCAGGCCTCGTCTGTACATCCCGGCCTGTTATCGCAGATGCAAGAACTGCGTGATTATTTCCCCGAAGAAGCTGAAAATGCCTATCGCGAAAACGGCGGCACCCCGCACCTTGATTATCACCACACGGTATTCGGTCAAGTATTTGACGGCATGAATGTGGTGGATGAGATTGCCGCTGTTAAAACCGGTGCACAGGATAAACCGTTAGAAGACGTCATCATACAATCTGTTGAGATTAAGGAGTATGTGTAATGCGTAAAATTTTTGCAGCCGCGCTCGCGTTGTTGCTCTGTCTGCCGCTCACAGCGTGCGGTCAAAACAAGAGCACTCAAACCGGCAAGGTTT
>JAZOQQ010000281.1:0-10960 GCA_045656165.1 Acutalibacteraceae bacterium | reverse complement strand
TGCCGAATATCGTACTGCGTACCACGGTGATGACCGGTTTCCCCGGTGAAACTGAGGATGATTTTGAGCAGTTATGCGAGTTCATTAAAGATATGCAGTTTGAACGGCTCGGCTGTTTTGCGTTTTCTGCTGAGGACGGCACGGTTGCGGCAACCATGCCGAACGAAGTGCCTGAAGAAGTGCGCCGTGAACGTCGCGACATCGTGATGGAATTGCAAACGCGCGTATCGGAGGCGTACCAAGCTGCGCAGGTCGGCAAAGAGTTGACCGTGTTGGTAGAGGCATTCGATCGGTATGCGGAATGCTGGTTTGGGCGGACGTATGCGGATGCACCGGATATCGACGGAAAAGTGTTTTTTACGACCGAAAAGCCCGTGATGCCGGGTGATTTGGTGACGGTAAGAATTACCGAATATATGGATTGGGATCTTGTGGGGGAACGGATATGAATTTGCCGAATCGTTTAACGGTGTTACGTATTGTGTTGGCACCTTTGTTTTTGCTGTTGGCTGTATGGGAATTTCCATTCCATTATGCGGCCGCGCTGGTGGTTTTTATCGTAGCGGCGCTGACCGATATGCTTGACGGTAAGATTGCCCGTGCACAAAATCTGATTACCAATTTGGGTAAGTTTTTGGATCCATTGGCCGACAAAATGTTGACAACCGCAGCGTTTTTGTTGTTTATGGTAACAGGGCAGATGAACATTTGGGCTTTGATGATCGTGCTGACTCGCGAGTTTATGGTGACGTCGGTGCGCTTGTTGGCTGCCAAGGGCGGTACGGTGATCGCTGCCAGCATTTGGGGTAAAGCCAAAACGGTGGCACAGTTTATTGCGATCATTTATACGTTGACGGCCTTGGAATTCTCTACGTGGCAATCCACCGTGCTGGCCGTCTTTGACCTGCCGTCGGTGGTGTATACCGTGCCGCTGGTTGTCGGTGAGATCTTTGTGTGGATCTCGGTAGCGTTGACCGCGGTTTCGGGCGCCGAATACGTGTGGGGAAACCGCCATTTCTTCAAAGGCGAAAAATAAGAGTAGACATTTTAAAAATTTCTGTTATACTAATAGTGTCAAATGCATCGATCGGGAAAAGTAACCGACGAAACTTGTATCAGAGAGAGGATGCCACCGGCTGAAAGCATCCTTAACAAGGCGACGGCGAACATGCACCCGTGAGCAGGCAGGGGGAACATAACAGTATCCTTGCTCGGTCAGCCGCCGTTAACGGGCTTTTGAGTGAAACACGAAGTGGAACCGTGCGCAATATGCACCTTCGTCGCAGAATATCTGTGACGAAGGTTTTTTGTTTTTTGGGAGGCAACGAATATGTTTAAACGCTTACGGGAAGATATTGCCGTGGTGCGCGAAAAAGATCCCGCAGCGCGATCAACGCTGGAAATTTTGTTGTTGTATAATGGGCTTAAGGCGGTAAGAGCGCATCGGCGCGCCAACTGGTGCTACCGACATGGGTTTAAGTTTTGGGCGCGTTTTATATCACAACACGCGTTGCGCCGTACCGGCATTGAGATCCATCCGGCCGCTACCATCGGCCGGCGCCTGTTTATCGATCACGGCACGGGCGTGGTGATCGGTGAAACGGCGATCATCGGTGATGATTGCACCCTGTATCAAGGGGTGACGCTGGGCGGTACGGGCAAGGATAAAGGTAAACGCCATCCTACGCTCGGCAACCACGTGATGGTGGGCGCCGGCGCGAAGGTGTTGGGCCCCATCGAGATCGGCGATCACGTACGTGTGGCGGCCGGTGCGGTAGTGTTGCAGGATATTCCGTCGGATTCCACGGCTGTCGGTGTCCCTGCACGCGTGGTAAGACGACACGGCGAAAAGGTTGTGGAATTGGATCAGGTTCACATTCCCGACCCTGTCGCGCAAGAAATTCAGCGCTTAGAACAGCGCATTGAGCAATTGATTTCAGGAGGAACAGAGCAATGAAGATCTACAACACGATGGCCAGAGAAAAACAAGAACTGGTAACCATTGAACCCGGTGTGGTACGCATCTACGCGTGTGGCCCGACGGTGTATAACTATATTCATATCGGTAACGCGCGTCCGCTTTGCGTGTTTGATGTGTTGCGGCGGTATTTGGAGTGGCGCGGATACACCGTGAAGTTCGTGCAGAATTTCACGGATATCGATGATAAGATCATTCGTCGTGCCAATGAGGAAAACGTTACGTACGATGTGATCGCCGAGCGGTATATCGATGAGTTCTGGACCGATGCTCAAGGGCTGGGTGTGCGCGAAGCCACGGTACATCCGCGTGCAACCGAAAACATGAATGAGATCATCGACATTATCCGCACGCTGGAAGAAAAAGGGTATGCGTACAAAGCGGCAAACGGTGACGTGTATTTCCGCACCCGCAAAGATGAGGCATACGGTAAGTTATCACATCAACCGATCGACGATTTGGAATCGGGTGCGCGTATTGGCATTGGTGAAGAGAAAGAGGATGCGCTGGATTTTGCGTTGTGGAAAGCGGCGAAACCCGGTGAGCCATACTGGGATTCGCCGTGGAGTGATGGTCGTCCCGGTTGGCACATTGAGTGTTCGGCGATGGCGCGTCGTTATCTCGGCGAGTCGATTGACATTCATTGCGGCGGACAGGATTTGATCTTCCCGCACCACGAAAACGAAGTAGCACAAAGCGAGTGCTGTAACGGTGCGCCGTTTGCTACCTACTGGATGCACAACGGCTACATCAACGTGGATAACAAGAAAATGTCCAAATCGCTCGGTAACTTCTTTACGGTACGTGACGTAGCGGAAAAGTATGGCTATGAGCCAATTCGGTTTTTCTTGATCTCCTCGTCTTATCGCAGTCCTATTAACTACAATCACGAGAGTATCGAGCAAGCGACGGCGGCGCTTGAGCGTTTATACAATTGCAAAAACGCGTTGGAATTTGCCTTGAAAAATGCACCGGCGGGTGAACTCGATCCTTCGGTGGCGGCGTTCTGCGAAAAACGGCGGGCGCAGTTCATTTTGGCGATGGACGATGATTTGAACACAGCCGACGGTATTTCGGCGGTGTTTGAACTGGTGCGCGACTGCAATTTGATGATGGCAGATGGTCAACCGACGGCGGCCAGTTGTGAAGCGGCGCTTACGCTTTTCCGTGAGTTGACCGACGTGCTGGGCCTGTTGTATGTGACAAAAGACGAAGGTGACACGGCCGCGATCGAAGAGATGATCGAACAGCGTCGTGCGGCGCGTGCGGCGAAGAACTGGGCGGAATCCGACCGCATTCGCGACGAATTGAAAGCGATGGGCGTTGTGGTAGAAGATACGCCGCAAGGTATGAAATGGCATCGCGTATGAGAGCAAAGGCAGTAAAAACCGTCTTATATGCCATGCTCACCGTCGTTTTTTTGGCGATTACGTTTTTTTATCACGACGGCGTGCATAAAATGGATACGATGACCGAATGCTATTTTCAGGCACAACGGTGGTTGTTACTGATTGGTGCGGTTTTGCTTGGGAGCGGCATTTCGTTTCGCAAAAGCAGCAAGGCCGACGTGTGGTTCGTGTCGTTGCTCGGCATAGCACTATTGGCTTTTTACGTCGTCATGTTGTTGCGCTACGGCGCCATGAGCGAGATTCCCGACGCCGCCGCTTTTACGGCTGTTAATGCGCAGTTCATAGCGTTGGATGTTGCCGCGATTGCATCGTTTATACGCTTAGCGGTGTGCGCGGCGGGAATGCGTGATGCCACCACGGCACAGCGTCTCACCACACGCATCGTGTGTGCGTCGGTAGCGGTATTGCTCGTGTGCCTGCTGATTATGGGGTACGGTACGCGTTTCGTGCGCTATCAAGAGATGACTGAAACGGAGTATCCGTACACGCAAACGTAGAGGTACGGCATGTTTTCAAAAACAGAATCCATCATCATGCACCTGTCCGGTGTGCATGACGTTGCCACGCAACGAGCGGCGACGCAGGTCCTTCGCCGTCTTGACGGTGTACGGTCGGTTACGGTCGATCGCCACAGCGCGATGGCTGACATCGTCTTTCGACCGGACAAAACCTCGGTGCCGACGTTGACCAACGCGTTGGCACAAGCCGGTTTTACGGTGATATAAGTAAGCCCCCCGATCAATCATCGGGGGGCTTATTTATTGTATGAAGTGCACTTGTCGCGTGACAAAAAAAGATCCCTCCCCAGCACCATCATGGGCTGAGAGGGATCAAAAATACGTTAATTTGCATGAACCGACAACGTATATTCACGCGGTGTCATGCCGGTGGCTTGCTTGAAATGGCGGGAGAAATACTGTACCGATGTGTAGCCGAGATCGTCGGCGATTTGGGTGATGTTGCCGTTGCTTTCACGCAGCAAAATCTTCGCATACTGAATTTTCAGATTGCGATAGTATTCCATAACGCCTTGTCCGGTGACAGATTTGAAAATCGTTTTTAAGTTGGTGGCGCTTTGCGCGGAATACTGACAAATTGTGGCGAACGACAGATTATCGCTGAGGTGTTCCTCCATGTAACGAACGATGCGGTTGACAAGGTCATTGTCCGACCGCGTTTTGATGGAAGATGACGGCTTGGGGCGATCGGTCAGCGGTGCACTTTCCCGAATGAGATCAATGAGCAGCGTTTCCAAATACAGCGTGATGAGTTGTTCGCTGCCAAACGGCGCTTCGGCATTGCGTGGCATTTGCAGGGTATAGGGATCGCCGAACGGACCGCAGAATGCGCGACGACCTTCTTCTACAATGCGTGCCAACAGATCACGCTGACGGGCCGTGAAGAAAGTGATACGATTTTCAAAAAACGACATTGCGGGGGAACGGCACACGAATGTGACGATCACCAAGTTGGGCGCGATGGTGCCGTTGGCGTACAGGTTGTGGAATTCGTTGGGCTTGTGAAAAATGGCTTGCCCTTGCTGAAGCTCATACCCCTGTGTTTCCGCCAACACTTCCAAGCGACCCTTGTCTACATAGACAAGTTCCCAAAAATCATGTTTTTCACCTTCGAAAACATAATCTTTTGCGTGTTCAAAATAATGCAGGGTTACCAGAGAATCCACCTGGATATCGCGTTTTAAAACGGTGGGGATATAGTTCGGCATGGGGACTCCTCCTTTCACAGTTGCAGAAGATCGGTTACCGTGAGTAAAGTGTTGTTTTCGTAATAAACACGCGGCACGCGTTTGCCGATCAGGCAAAGTGATTCGTAAGCAATGGTTTGACAGGCGGCGGCATAATCGGCTGCTGATGCGGCGTTTTTGCCGAATACCGTTACCGCGTCACCCACGGCAGTCGGTGTTTCAGAAATATCAATGACACATTGATCCATACATATGCGACCAACAAACGGTGCGGGGCGGCCGTTTACCGTGACCGAAAAGTGCCCTGCGGCAAGCCGCTGCAAGCCGTCGGCGTAGCCAATGGGCAACGTGGCCAGCGTGGAGGGGGAATCGGTTCGGTAGGTATGGCCGTAACCGACGGCAACATCGGCGGGTACTGTCTTGGTTTGTGATATAATGGTTTTTAACGTCATGGCCGGTTGCAAGGAAACCGTATTTTCCAAGAAATCGGATGGAGCGGCACCGTACAGCACGATACCCAACCGCACCATGTCAAGTTGCATTTCGGGGAAGCGTAAAGCGGCAGCGCTGTTGCAGCAATGACGGCACGAAAAGGTGATGCCGACCGCTTGCAGACGCGCGAGTGTGTCAATAAAACGGGTGAAGGCCAAACGTGTGGCAACCTCACCGCTTGGTTCATCCGCTACGGCAAAATGTGTAAAGACGCCTTCCGCTTTTAGGTGCGGAAAGGAACAGGCGGCTACGATTTCAGAGAGCGGTGCCTGATCTTGACAGAAGAACCCGACGCGAGACATGCCGGTATCCAGTTTGATGTGAACGCGAACGGTAACATCGGCGGCAGCGGCAGCGGCTTCCAGCGCTTCGGCATATGGCAGATCCAGTACCGTTTGTAAGAGATCGTATTGCGATAACAACGAGGCCATAGACGGCGGGGTGTAAGACAAGATCAAGATCGGGTTCGTGATGCCGCCACGGCGAAGTTGTACGGCTTCTTCAATATTGGAAACGCCAAACGCATCAGCGCCTGCAGCGACCAGCGTTTTGGCAACAGGTAACGCACCGTGACCATAGGCATCGGCCTTCACGATGGCCATTTTGGTGCAAGCAGGTGATAGGCGTTCGGATACGGTGGTGAAATTATGTCGAACGGCGTCCAAATCAATTTCGGCCCACGTGCGGTGTAAAAAGTCTGTCACGGCGGTGTCCCCCTTTCATAAATTTTCAAATACTCCACTATACAGTATACTGGTTTTTTGGCAAATAATCAAGCCAAAAGAACAAGAAAAAAGGACAAAATCGTGCGACTTTGCGTTGCGATTTTTAAAAAAGTATGGTATGATATTTTAAAACACAAAACAGAAGTGAGGGTTTGCAATGAAACTGGGTGTTTTGGTTCATTTTAATACGATTGAGGAAATGCGCGGCAAGTTTCAAAACTTGGTAGACTTAGGTTTTGATTCCTGCCAAATTTGTTCGTGGTATCCGGAAGTGTGGACGGACGAAAACGGCGTTGAATTAAAAGCGTTACTCGATGAGTTCGGGTTGTCTATTTCGGCGTTTTGGTGCGGTTGGGGTGGCCCGGCTGTTTGGAATTTCTATGAGGGCCCGACCACACTCGGCTTGTTGCCGGAAGCGTATCGTGAGATGCGTGTGAAAAATCTGTGCGACGGTGCAGATTTTGCGAAAAAGTTGGGTATCGTCAACGTGGCAACACATATGGGCTTTATCCCCGAAAACCCGAACGATCCGGCTTTCCCCGGTTTGTGTGATGCGATTCGCACCGTTGCCGAACATTTGAAAGCCAATGATCAATACTTGTTGTTTGAAACCGGTCAGGAAACACCTACCGCGATGTTGCGTTGTTTTGAAGTGGTCGGCACGGATAATTTGGCGGTCAACTTAGATACGGCCAACCTGATTTTGTACGGTAAGGCGAATCCGGTTGATGCGCTGGATGTGATCGGCAAATACGTGCGTAACATCCACGCCAAGGATGGTATGTATCCCGTTAACGGGCACGATTTGGGTCAAGAAGTACGCTTAGGTGACGGCAAGGTAGATTTCCCGGCTTTCTTCCGTGGTTTAAAAGCGTTGAACTACAACACATTTGTGACGATTGAGCGTGAGATCGACGGCGACGAGCAGATCGCGGACATCCAACACGCGAAAGCATATTTGGAAGGAATTATCGCCGAAGTCTACGGAGGATAAGTTATGTTGCGAGTGGCAGTAATCGGTTGTGGCGGCATCTCGGTGATGCACTTGGATTCCGCTTCGGCTTTGCCGGAGTCACAGTTGGTGGCGGTATGCGATATCGTGCCGGAAAAAGCACGGGCGGCGGCCGAAAAATACGGTGCGGTGCCTTATACCGATTATCGTGAACTGTTTGAGCGGGAAAAGCCAGACGTGGTGCATATATGCTTGCCGCATTATCTGCACACGGTGGTGGCACGCGAGGCACTGAGTGCCGGTATTCACGTTATCTGTGAAAAACCCATGAGTATTCGCTATGAAGACGCGGTGCAAACGGCCGAACTGGCTGAGAAGTTGGGGTTGCAGTATAGTGTGATCTTCCAATGCCGCTACAACGTGCCGTCCGAGCAGGTGAAAGCGCGTGTCGAAGACGGTCGTTTGGGTAAGGTGAAAGCCGCACGTGTGGTCTTGACGTGGTGTCGTCAAGACGAGTATTACACGCTGTCGGATTGGAAAGGCACGTGGGAAAAAGAGGGCGGCGGTGTTATCATCAACCAAGCGATCCATTCGCTGGATCTGGCTAACTGGATGATCAACGATGGTGCGCCGATCGACGTGCAAGCATCCTTGCACAACCGCAATCATTCCTGTATGGAAGTGGAGGATGCCGCCGAAGGGTATATCCGTTATCAAAACGGAGCGACGCTCTCATTTTTTGCGAGTAACAATTACGGGCGCGACGAAGAGATTGAGATTCGGTTGCTGTGCGAAAACGGAACCGTGGTGATGTCCAGCGATAAAGCGGATATTCGTTATCTTGACGGACGGACCGAGCGTATTGAAAATGTTCGTCAGAAAGCGGTGGATTATTCGGGCGGCAAGGATTACTGGGGGCATCAACACGCCATCCAGATTCATCAATTCTACAAAGCGGTGTTGGGAAAAGAACCGCTTGAGATCACGGCGCGCGAGGCCTTGAAGATTCAAAAGATCGTGTGCGATATTTACACAAACAACGATACGCCTTTAAATAAGTAAAACGAAACGCCGACCGAGGATAACCTCGGTCGGCGTTGCTTTTAGGAACGATACAGATAGGTGTATATACGATGTAACAAATCGCGGCAGATGGTCGCATCACGCACGGTGTCGGGATGATGATAGGCATCTTTGGACAAGTGCTGAATGCGGTTGCGGAACTCGGTCAATTTTGACAGCGAGTCGGTCAGAGTGTTTCTGCCGTTTGGCAAACCCGGAAAGAACTGACTGAATTTTAGCAGATTGGTGTTCCAAAAGGTCGTTAGAATGCCGGCGTGATCTTTGAGATTGATTTGATCCAGTATGGTGCCGCCCTGCGCGGGTGTGCAATGAAGTTGGACAAATTTGAGCGAGGGGGCTTTTAAAAAGATGGGGGTCTGCCGATGAGGCAAACTGTTAACGGAGGCATCCAGTTGCTGCTTTGTTGCGAAATACGCCGCATCGCCAAGGGTAACGGGTGGCGTTACGCGGGTACAATGCAACTGATCGTCATGTTCCCACAACTCGTAAGACGTATTTTGTGAAGACAGGACCAAGAATTGCGTTTTGTTACCGGCGCGCGCCGAAAAGCGCGGAAGAAGTCGGGTGTACCAATCGGGTCCCCACGCCGACACAAAACGCGATTCGGTAATGGCACGCAACGTGAGAATCAGGCCTGTCAGCAGATCGCGCGGATCTTGCACGAGCGATAGCGGAACGGTGGCGGTTTTGCCGATGGGGTTATCCACCGCGAACAAGTAATCCGTAAACAACGGGCAGACGGTGGTATAGACAAGGCCGCGGGCGGCTTTCTCGTCCGCCGAAAGAGTGTTGCCGTGTTGATCGTATACGGTGAAGCGGTCATCGGCATCGTCAAACTCAAACACACGTCCTTGATAGGTATAGGGGCTGTCTTTACACGCTAAATCCAGATATCCGAGTGTGATGCAACGTTCTTTGACGTCCTGATAGTCCAAATAAGGACCAAAAAAGCATTTGATGATGTGCGAGAAGCTGCGCAGTTTTTTATTCTCTTCGTGTACCATAAAGGCGATGTTGTCGTTGAAATGTGCTTCAAACCGTTGCTTCCACGGTGCGTAAAGTGTTTTAAATGGTGTTGCACCGTCGCTGTCAAGCAATGCGCACGCCAACATGGTGAGCAGATAGGGACTGCGGCCGCCGTAACGGAGAACGGTTTGGAATAATTCGTCGTTTTCAGGTGCACGCAAGGGGTGCCCGTTGTATGTAAAACCGTGCGCGTCAACGCAGTGAAAGAATGCCTCCATCTCACCGTCATCAAACCCATAAAGCAATTTGGGAATAAAGGGGTTGAGCGCGGGCTTGAAGCGGTGCAGGATATTGCTCATGCGAGGGCGCGAAGCCGTTACGCAACAGAAATCCAGCGAGTTGTCCAGTAAGAGCGAGACAAACGCGTCGTATTCTTCTTGTGTCCACGCTGTCGTATTACCAATGCTGTCAATATGTTCGCATTCGTCCAAAAACAGCACAACGCGTTTGCCGGTGGCACGAATAGCGCGACGAAACGCCTCTAACAGCACCGACAAATCGTCTTCCATCAAATCAAGTTCGTTGATGATCTGTGCTGCTGGTTCGTTGATATCCGCGAAAGCATCCAAGACGTTCCGAAGATTACTGCTCAAGCGACGCTCTGTGAGCGGTGTGACGGGAATAGCCACAAAGCGATCCTGCTTGTTAAGTTCGTTGCACAGCGCCAGCAACAGCGAGGTTTTACCGATGTGCGGCATACCAAACACCGACACGTGATACGGGTGGTCGGCGCACAGCAGTTCCTGTATTTCCGCTAATTGGCGGCGACGTCCGATGAAGGCATCGCCGGTTGCGGGTTTTGTCTTTAAGGTGATATACGAAAACGTATGTTGTCTCACGAGTCGGCACCTTCTAACAAATGGATAGCAAATACGTTGTGGAATGGGGAAGAACCCACGGGTTTTTCGCTGATATCATTCAGGCGATTTTCCGATAGCACCACGCACGCGGGGATGCGGTTAAAGTCAATGAGTTCGCGCATCCAGCTAAATTCTTCATCGTCCCACACATCGTCGGTGCCGTCAAAGTGGGTGAGCACCAAGCAGAACCAACAACCGGTGCGTGCAAAACTGCTCAACACACGGCTGGCAAAGCGACGCAGATCTTCCGAATCTTGGGTGGGGATCTCGGGAACACGGTTGAGCGCTTCCGGACGTTCCTCCAACGCTAAAACGGCTTGTAAGAACGCTTCTAAGAACGCGGGGAATGTGGGAAACTGTGCTACGTTCAATTCAACAAGAGTACGGCCGGCTTTTTCGCGAAGAGCGGTTAAGAGTTTGTCGGTAAGTGTCGCATCGGTTGTAAACAGATTGGAAGCGAGGGAACGGCGTTCCTCGACACCACTTAACACATTGGATGCGGCGGTGTTAAATGAAAGACTCATGTGTAACATCCTTTCTGATAATACGGGCTTGCAGTTCATAGAACAGGTCAATCGGAATGCTGATGTTTTTGAAGCCGTCATCCTTGACAACGCCGCGGCGACACAGCGTCGCCAAAGCGTCTTCCCATTCCGGATGATCTTCTTCAAGCGCGGATCGAAGTTGATCTTTTTGGCAAATACGGGAATCTTGATACGCATAACGCACA
>JAZOQQ010000280.1:0-2002 GCA_045656165.1 Acutalibacteraceae bacterium | reverse complement strand
CGCCAATAAACTGCCGAAGACAATAACACTCGGCGGTAGCCGAATATAACTGCTTTAGCAATAGAACTCGCCGCAAGGCGAATAAAACTGGCGTTGTATCCTTACGGGTACAACGCCTACGACACGGGAGTTTTTTTGTTTACCACAAAATACGAACAGGTCCGTATAATGCGGAATCAAGGGAATCCAGATTAAAGGTTTTCTGAAGTACTTCCATATAGCCGGGTTTGTAATTTGGAATCCATGCGCTGAAATCGTGGTGTACATACTCATTTGCCATGGTGTTTGATACACGAATGATCAATTCGTTTTCCTGTTGCAATTTCGGCAACAAAATACGGTGTGGTGTAAAAATCTGAACACCGAGCGATTCTCCGTTTAGAATCACTTCGCAAGAGTAGTTCACCTTCCCAAGTTCTAATACAGCACCGTTTTGCATTGTTTCATGCGCATGAAACACCGTGCGATATTCTACGTCTCCAGAAAAATCTTCTCCCAAAAGCGCCTGCCAATCCCCCAGTATTATCGGTTGGTGCGGTTCTGAGAAGATCTCTTCCGCAAAGCCATCGTTTGAAGAAATACGAGTACGGCGCAAGCGACGATATGTAAAATCGCAAAGATCCATCTCGTTGGAGTATTTCGCATGCTTGACAGCATCTTCGCAAATCGGCTTTATCGGGAACAACAATACCGCTTCCTCACCGAGCGACAAATTGTATGAATAAGGAGCTACGTCTACCACCGTTTTTTCGCCGGTCTTCATATCCAGCTTAACTGCTTTGGTGGCGTTTTCCAACGGAAACGTAACCGTGCCCGTCATAGCGCCAAAAGACTCATTTGTGACGTAATACAACGTTCCCTCTGCCACAAGTCGACGGGTAGCACGAATATCACCATCCGCCAAAATAATTGGCGTGGTTTCGTATTCGCCAACGCATACGACAACACTTCCTCCAGCTTGTTTAAATGCGTTAATTTTGTCGGAAATCGTTTCTGTTAATGTTATGGTATCATCCTGCAGATATACCGTGCGATACGCCGCATTGCCGATGCACAATACACCATTACAAATTTCGGCTGCCAAAATGGAATCTTCATCCAGAATATCAATGTCGCAACCGCGGCGTTCAAGTTCCGAACCCACCGCTTCAAAACGTTCTGCTGCCGCCCGTGCTTGTAGATCCCACGGCCAAATATCACGCATTGGCATGAAAAGTGCCGCATCGGCAATTGGTGTACCCGCCGACATCACATATCCCACACGCGCCGCCCATTCATTGAACGGCTTTAAGTGGCAAGCACCGGGCAATATGGGCGAAAATGTTGGCTGGCCAACACGAGCTACGCGATCCCCATCATAACGAAACTGCATATTCATGGGGTTAAGCACATTGAGTCCACGTACCACTTGAAAATTATACACCCAACGCATTTGGTCGTATGTAATACCGGCACCGTAAATGGCAAAGGATTCCGTAAGGGCCAAACGTGCACCCGTCTGATGAGCCGCCGAAGATGCGTAGCGCGGAAAAAACCGATTCGCACAAAGAGGCGCATACGGCTCTACCCCTTTCATTTCAGGACCGGGAAATGCTTGTCGCCAAATGATATCTACACCCGGCACGTCCATCGCCCGCAAGCAACGCAAAATATGATGATACCCCCATTTCGCGTTACCGAACGCTACGTCGTCACCGCCAACGTGTCCACCTGAAAGGGAGCCGTTTTCACGGCACCAGTCACGCAGCACCATAAAGTAGTTATCCGCAAACAAGCGAGAGATCAAATCCTTGTAATCCACACGCACTTGACGATCTTCTTTACATTTGGTTTCATCGCCAAACAACGCGTCCAAATGCTGCATAATATCGTAACCATATGTTTTTAAAAAAAGTTTATCAAAATTTTCGGTCCATGATACCAGTTCATTATGGCCAAGCGAATACACATGTGGTTCATCAGTAAAGGTGATCGGAAAGTGTTTGCCATAGTTACCGTCAAA
>JAZOQQ010000279.1:0-2895 GCA_045656165.1 Acutalibacteraceae bacterium | reverse complement strand
CTTCTCCGACAAAATCTAATTTTTAAAAGAGCCAAGCGACGCTTGGCTCTTTTTTGTTGTCATTCCGCGAAAAAAGTGATATTATGTAAAAAAGAGGTGAGCGAAATGAAACCTATCGTATCGTTTGTAACGGCCGTGTGCTGTTGCCTGTCACTCACAGCGTGCGTTGCGGAGTCGCAGGAAATGGTTGCCACAACCACGTCAACTTCAACGACAACAACCACTACTACAACGACTGCTTCAACCACCACCCAAAAAGCAACGGTTGCCTCACCGATGGTTTCTAATCCGCCCATTGGGGAAACGACCTGTTTGTTGTTGGTGAACAGCACGCACCCGTTGCCGTCTAACTACGTACCGAATTTGGTGAAAATCCCTTCCAAATATCTTAACGGATCCCTTAACCAAGTCGCACGCGAGATGTATCCTTCGTTGATCGCCATGATGGATGCCGCTCGCGCAGACGGGGTATCCTTATACGTGCGCTCTCCGTACCGCTCCTACAGCACGCAGAACACGCTGTTTAAAAATAAACGAAACAGTTATATAAACCGTGGCATGTCAAAAGAAGAAGCGGAAAAGGAAGCCGCCCGCTTTATTGCCTATCCCGGCACAAGTGAGCATCAAAGCGGTTTGGCTGTTGATTTTAACGTGGCAGACAGTGAGTTTGAACAACAACCCGCCTTTACGTGGTTGACAGAAAATGCCGCTGACTATGGCTTTATCATGCGCTATCCCGAAGAAAAATCCGATGTCACCGGTATTATATACGAGCCGTGGCACTGGCGCTACGTCGGCAAGAAAGCGGCCGAGGAGATAAACCGAACAGGGCTTACGCTTGAAGAGTACGTGGAACTTATGGGAGAATAAGACAATGCAAACGATCACGCCGTACATTACCTGTCAGCAGTCTCCGTATTACGATGTCAGCACGTCCTGTTACTTGGTAGAAACCGATAAGGGAGTGCTGCTGTTCGATTGCGGCAGTTTTGACAGCGATTTTAACGCCTACGTAAAACCGTTGCTTGAAGGGCGTGGTGTCACGCGCGAGCAACTTCGTTATGTCTTTTTATCGCACGATCACGAAGATCACGCCGGTGGATTGTCGGCTTTATTGCAACATTACCCTGACGTGACGGTGCTTTCACGTTCCGCCGCCGTCAAGAAATGCTATCCGTCGGTCGTTTCCCCGCAAAACGAGGATCGTCTTCTGGATGTCTTGCAGGTCGTCACTATCCCCGGTCATACGCCCGACAGTATGGGGCTACTGGATACACGAACCGCTACGTTACTCAGTGGTGACTCCTTGCAACTTTACGGCTTGTTCGGTTCGGGCGAGTGGGGAGCCAATATCCCGTTCCCCGACGAGCATTTCAAGGCCTTGCAACGCTTGCGCAGTATGGAAATTCAACAGATCATCACCGCACACGATTACCATCCTTATGGTGCGGTACACAACGGCGGGGAAGCAGTACGGCGCGCTTTGGACGCCTGCGAAGCCCCGCTGAAGCAAGTTCGTTCTTTAATTGAACAGTATCCGACAGCAAGCAATGCTGAGATACGTCAACTCTATCATGCTGCAGAGCGCTTGCCGACGATCAGCATAGCGGTTGTTGATGCGGTGCGAAAAGCCGCTGTTTTCCTGTAATCTTGTTGGCTTTTTTGCTGATACACACGGAATAAGTGCTTTGATTTCGCTCGTTGCCACGGTATAATACACTTGAAAGAGAGGTTGATGACTGTGGATAAAATTCGTATTGGCGTTGTCGGATTAGGCCATCGCGGACGTGAGATGTTTAAAGTGGCGGCTAACGGCTTTGATTTTGTGATTCCTGCCGCGGCATGCGATATTTTGCCGCGCAACTGGTATGAGCAGCAATGGTTGTCGGATGCACCGTTAAGCGAGATGTTCCCCGACACAGCGTTTTACGAAGATTACGAAGAAATGCTGGAAAAAGCTAACCTCGATCTGGTGATCGTGGAAACGGGCGCTGATATTCACGCAGATTTTTGTTGCAAAGCATTAGAACGCAACATCAACGTTATGACAGATATTCCTGTTGTTGCGAATTTGGAAGAAGCTGATCGTTTGTGGAAGACCGCCCAGCGTTCTACGGCCATGATCTCGGTCGGTGCGAACCCCAATGAGCAGAAATTCACCGTGATGTTGCGCGATTTCTACAGCAAGGGATTGCTCGGTAATCCCTATTGCATGGAAGCGGAATATATCCACTGGAGCATGCCGTCCAGTAAGGAACGCGTACATTTGTATGAAAACGGCGACTGGCGCCGACTGCTCGCGCCTATCCGTTATTGCACGCATTCGCTTGGTCCGTTGCTTACGATTTTGGACGAAGATCTGCGCTACGTCTCTTGCTTTGGAACCGGCCCGCACTCCGATGAGGTGGACCCCTATAAAAAAGATGATATGATGTGCGCGCAGTTTAAAACGGAGTCGGGTGTGGTGGTGCGCCTCATGCGAAATGGCCGTTGCCGTGCTCATTGCGGTAACCATAATTACCGCGTATTCGGTACTGAAGGATACATGGAACGCATAGAGCGCTTTGAAAAACCGGTGATCCGTTACAATTCCATGCGCGAAGTCGATACCTCGCTCAAAGAAATCAGCGGCGAATACATGCCGCCTGAATTTGCGGGTATCGAACAAGCCAAGGTCGGTCACGGCGGCTTAGATTACGCGCTGTTTGCGCACTTGTTCGATGCACTTCGCCATGATCGTCCCGCACCCATTTCGCTCAAGGAAGGGTTAGCCATGACCCTGCCCGGTATTTATGCCGAAGAATCTGCCAAACGTGGCGGCGAAGTGATGCGCATGTGCTATCCGTGGGATCCCGACTGGACAACGAAAATGTAAACAAGAAGGGCTGAGCACTT
>JAZOQQ010000278.1:0-2297 GCA_045656165.1 Acutalibacteraceae bacterium | reverse complement strand
CGGTGGAACGCTATATCGAACTTATGGATACCTACCACAATGCCGAGGCGGCGCAGGTTGTGTTAAACCTCGCCAAGCGTTGCAATAAGTATATTGACGAAACGACGCCGTGGGTGCTTGCCAAAAACGAAGATGACCGCGACCGTTTGGAAACGGTACTCTACAACTTACTGGAGTGCATCCGCCTGTTAGCAACCTGCTTGCGTCCGTTCCTGCCCGAAACAGCGGATAAAATTGCCGCACAAATGCAGGTTTCGGCGCTCGGCTTAGACACACTCCGCTTCGGTGCAGTCGACACGTATTCCGTCGGTACGCCCGAACCGCTGTTTGCGCGTATTGACGTGGAAAAAACGCTTGCCGAAATCGCCGCCGAAATGGAGGCCAAGGCCGCCGTGGAAGACGAACCGGAGAACGTGGCGTTCCTACCGGAAATCACCATTGATGATTTCTGCAAGGTAGATCTGCGCGTAGCAAAAATCGTGGACTGTGAGCCGATCAAGAAGGCGAAAAAATTATTGAAGTTAACGTTGGATGACGGTAGTGGTACGCCGCGCACCGTTGCTTCCGGTATCGCGCTGTGGTACACGCCCGAAGAACTCAAAGGTCGTTCCATTATTCTGGTTGCCAACTTGAAACCCGCCAAACTGTGTGGTGTGGAAAGTTGCGGCATGATCCTGGCAGCCGATGACGGCGACGCCGCCAAAGTCATTTTTGTTGACGGGCTTCGTCCGGGCGCTCAAATTCATTAATTCTTCGACAGGGCGCAATTTTGCGTCCTGTTTTTGTGAGGTTATCATGTGTATTTTTGATTCACACGCCCACTATTTAGATCGTGCGTTTGACGAAGACCGCGAAGAATTATTGACGCGATTATTCCAACACGACGTTTGCGGCATTATAGAAGCCGCTACAACGGCCACGACCTCCCAAGAAGCGGTCGCGCTCGCTCACCGCTTCCCCGCTTTGTTTGCAGCGGTGGGTATCCACCCCGAAGAAGCCGCCACCGCGACCGATGGGGATATTGCAACCATTCGCGCGTTAACAGCAGACGATAAAGTGGTCGCGATCGGCGAAATCGGATTGGATTATCATTACGAGGAATATTGTCCGCGCGAGGTGCAACACCATTGGTTTCGCAAGCAACTGGAACTCGCCAATGAATTGTCTTTACCGGTAATCGTACACGACCGTGAAGCGCACGAGGATACGCTGTCATTTCTAAAGCAATATCGGCCGCAAGGCGTGGTGCATTGCTTTTCGGGAAGCACCGAAACCGCCGCTGAAATTGTGAAGTTGGGTATGTACATCGGCATCGGCGGTGTCGTCACATTTAAGAATGCCCGTAAACTTGTGGAGGTGGCAGCCGCCATACCGGAAGATCGGTTATTGCTTGAAACGGATGCACCGTATTTGGCGCCCGTTCCTCATCGCGGACATCGCTGTGATTCCTCTTTGATCGCGTATACCGCCGCCGCTATTGCGGAGATCCGCGGCTGTGATACGTCACACGTACTGACTGTTGCTCGAGAAAATGCCAACCGCTTGTTCCGTTTATAAACAAGCCATGTCGAAAGGCACGGGTTGATTTTTTGGCAAAAATCGGTTATAATGTGCTCAGCAAAATGAGAAAGGATGCTCCTATGAACGTTTCCGAAAACTATCAGCGTTGGCTCACCGATGCGGTGGACGACACCGATTTACAAGTTGAATTGCAAGCGATTGCCAAAGATAAAGACGAAATCTACGAGCGGTTTTACCGTGAGCTTGAATTCGGTACGGCAGGATTGCGCGGTGTGATCGGCGCGGGCACCAACCGCATGAACATTTACACCGTCCGCAAAGCCACACAGGGGTTAGCGGATTATCTTAACACGAAATATCCTGCGCCGTGCGTGGTGATTTGCTACGATTCGCGCATCAAATCGGACTTGTTTGCCAAAGAGGCGGCACGCGTGTTGGCCGGTAACGGTATTGCCGTTCGCTTGTTTGACGAACTTGCACCCGTTCCCGTGTTATCGTTTGCGGTCAAACACTTGGTATGCCAAGCGGGTATTATGGTGACCGCCAGTCACAATCCTGCGAAATATAACGGTTATAAGTGCTACGGTCCCGAAGGATATCAAATGACCGATGACGACGCGAATGCCGTCACCGAATGTATCAAAAAATTAGATCTGTTTACCGATATTCGTTTGGCGGATTTTGAGACCGCCGTTGCGGACGGTCGCATTGCAACCGTTGGTGAAGATGTAGTGGATGCCTTTTTGGCAACCATCGCGACACAGCAGATCAAACCC
>JAZOQQ010000277.1:0-2471 GCA_045656165.1 Acutalibacteraceae bacterium | reverse complement strand
GTGTCAACCTGCTGAATGAGACCGTCTTTCATAACCACGATGCGGTCGCCCATGGTCATAGCTTCGGTCTGGTCATGGGTAACGTAGATAAAGGTGGTACCTAATTTTTTGTGAAGTTTGGACAACTCGGTACGCATCTGCGCACGGAGTTTGGCGTCCAGGTTGGACAACGGTTCGTCCAGCAAGAACACCTTGGGTTCACGCACGATAGCACGACCCAAAGCCACACGCTGACGCTGACCACCGGACAACGCCTTGGGCTTTCTGTCCAGCAGGTGTGCGATATCGAGGGTGCGAGCAGCCTCTTCTACGCGACGTTTGATTTCATCTTTCGGGGTTTTACGCAGTTTCAGACCGAATGCCATGTTCTCAAACACGGTCATGTGCGGGTACAGAGCGTAGTTCTGGAACACCATCGCGATATCGCGATCTTTCGGTGCAACGTCATTGACCAAACGGTCACCGATGTACAGTTCACCGCTGGTGATCTCTTCCAAGCCCGCGATCATACGCAGGGTGGTGGATTTACCGCAACCGGAAGGACCGACCAGGATGATGAATTCCTTGTCTTTGATTTCCAAGTTGAAGTCGGAAACAGCCGTTACGCCGCCGGGGTACTTCTTGTAGATGTTTTTCAAAGATAGACTTGCCATTTGATGACCTCCACATTCTTTTGTGTTACGACTTTTTGTAGGTAATGACAGGCGTCCCTACTATTACATTCCCCATTTTAGCAGAAAGTTTCGCATTTTGCCATTCCTATTATTCACAAACTTTTTTCGCCTTTTTATCCATGTTGAACAAAATCTCACAAAAAATGCAACATTTTGCTCTCTTCCTCCGTTAAAAAGCGGCACTCGCCCTCTCGGAGCGCGGGATCTAAAATCAGCGGGCCGATCGATAAGCGCTTTAACCACACCACACCGCGATCGATCACGCCAAACATCCGCTTGATCTGATGATAACGGCCCTCCGTAATATGTACCTCCGCCAACGGTTGCTCGCCGTTTTCCAATATCAGCAATTTGGCCGGACGGCAGGGCGTGCCGTCCGCCAGCGTGATGCCTGCAGCAAACGCCCGACAATGCTCGTCCGTCAACGGTCCATCTAAGCGCACTTGGTACCGTTTTACAATCTCTTTTTTAGGTGCCAACAGTCGATGTGCCAAATCGCCGTCATCGGTCAGCAGAACCAAGCCGACGGTATCCTTGTCCAATCGACCGGCAGGAAACACGTTTTTGCGTTTCATGTCCGACGGCAATAAATCCACCACCGTCGCCACTTTCGGATCGCGTGACACGCACAAAATACCGGCGGGCTTATTCAGCATAATATACACAAATTGTCGATAGCAAAGCGTTTCTCCGGCTACCGTGACGGCACAATCTTCCTGCACCTTCACAGACGGATCACGACAAACAACGCCGTCCACCGTTACCTGACCCGCACGGATCAGGCGTACGGTTTCACTGCGGCTGCGCGTGCTTTGTGATGCGATCAATTTATCCAAACGTTGCATTACACATCTTCCTTCAGTACCTGTATATCTCCATCTGCCGTAACGTCACCCGCAATCACTCGATCGCGGTACACGTACAAGCGCGCCGTATCGGATTCGCCGACCTGATACGTGTACACCTTCACGCGTTTGCCGTAGTAATCTTCCGGCGACCACCCGGCTTCACGTTGCAGTTGCACATATTGCAAAAACGCCTCGTCAGGTTCATCCGGAAAACGCACTTCCCGTACCTGTTCGCTGGTTTCGTCGACGGTAAAACCCTGTGCACGCAGATAGGCAACCCGCGCGGCACTGTCTGACACGTGTACACCAACCGCCGTGTCCGGCTGCTTCGGCGTACAGACCGACAATACGATCGCCACTGCTAACACCGCCACGCAACCGAGTACCGCCAAGATTTGCCGATATCCCGTCTTAACTGAAATAACAAACATATACCTCACACCTTTTTAAAATGGTAGTACAGGTATATTCATGGTTGTTCGTTTTTATGTATCCAAGCACAGCAGTTCTTTCGGTACGTTTGTCAAGTTGCGACAACCGTTCTTTTCAATCACTACCATGTCCTCAATACGCACGCCAAAGCGCCCTGCCAGATAGATGCCCGGCTCCACCGTCACCACTTGCCCCGCGACGAGCGGTTGCTTGGATGCCGCAGACAAACGCGGCTCTTCATGAATTTGAACGCCAACGCCGTGGCCGGTCGCATGACCAAAATAATCGCCGTAACCGGCTTGAGCAATCACGTTGCGCGCGGCCGCATCGCCTTCGCAAGCGGGCAACCCCGCGTGCAACGCGGCCAGCGCCGCATGTTGCGCCGCGTATACCGTATCATACACCAAGCGCTGTTCCTCGCTCACCATGCCGAGCGCAACAGTGCGCGTCATATCCGAGCAATAACCATCCACCACTGCAACAAAATCCATAGTGATAAAATCACCGCGTCGAATCG
>JAZOQQ010000276.1:0-6301 GCA_045656165.1 Acutalibacteraceae bacterium | reverse complement strand
GTGCATTTACCATCCTCAATGAAAGAGTTGCGCATTTCATTCATACAGTTTACAACTAGTCGACGTTCAAAATCATCCAATGCAATATAATATTTCTTTTCTCTCATAGTGCTTAGTCCTTTAACAAATCTTTAAACGGAGCCTCATCATTTACAAATGTGTCGTATGTAAATTGTGCACCTAAGCGGAAACCCATAATGAAGCTATCAAGATTTGATTCTCCGTTCACCACGCCCCAAGCGTTGCAAAAATCTAAGAACTTCTTTTTGCTTTCTCCTGAAAGGTTTTCCGTTAAAAAGTCCTCGTTGAGCATTAATACTTCCATTTGCTTTTGGACTGTTTTATTCTCTTTGGTGCTCCGTGCCTGTGGATCAATGTTGCCATAATAAAATTCTTCTATAAATTTGAACATCAGTATTTTCTCCTTCTTTTTGTATATACAACGCATCTTGTATATACATTTTAATTTATTGTTTTAGAAAACACCAATGTGCCGATTTGATACGGTAGAAATATATGTGTGATTGTCGGTTTTATTTAGCCTGATTTCTCGAATCCGTTAAGAACAACCGCACCAGAAAAAACAAGGCACACCAAATGGTGTGCCTTGTTTTTTGCTTGTTACAAGACGTGGGCTTGTAACATGGTCTTAGGTTATGAGCCCAAGGCGGTCGAAGATCAGATATCGACGGTGTGGCGACCGTGGGTCAGCGTCAAGGGCTGTCGATTGGGCAGTTCCAAAACGGCTGTTGTATCAAATGGCACTGTCACAGTTACTCGATAGCCACCGTTATGCTGTTTCCAGCCGGTCTCGATGGTGCCCATGGGAGAGGCGTAGTTCATAGATACATGGGTAAAACGATCGCTGAATTCCGGGCGGATCCGGAAGGTTTTGAATCCGGGAGAGATCAAGGTCAGACCACAGATATGCTCGTACATCCATTGAACGATACTGCCGTAGGTGTAATGGTTAAGAGAGTTCATGCCTGTGCCGGAGATTTTACCATCGGGCAGCACGGAGTTCCAACGTTCCCAAATGGTGGTGGCACCCATATCCACCTCATATAGCCAACTTGGAAAATCATTCTGGAACAACAGCGTATAGGCGGCTTCTGCGTAGCCGGCTTCTGACAGGGTATGGCACAGGAAGGGAGTTCCTACGAAACCGGTCTGCAAGTGCATATTGCTTTGTTCCAAAAGCTTCACAAGGGCTTTTCCTACAGCGGGGCGGTGCTCTTTCTTTGTTAAATCGAAGGACAAGGCGAGGATGTGGGCCGTCTGGGTTTGGATGCTGATCGCACCATCTTCGGCAAAATAGGCCTTCTGTATAGCGGCTTTGGTGCGGTCGCTGATGGATTGATAATAAGCGACATCCTCTGTGCGACCCAAAACGCGGGCCGCCTCGGCCACCAATCGGGCGGAGTACGTGAGGTAAGCGGAGGCTACGTAGGTGGTATCGGTACCGCCGTAACGGTCATCCTCTTGGTTGGGGTCGCC
The DNA here is from genome assembly GCA_045656165.1 of Acutalibacteraceae bacterium. Classification (GTDB taxonomy): domain Bacteria; phylum Bacillota; class Clostridia; order Oscillospirales; family Acutalibacteraceae; genus RGIG3009. The sequence goes on along the minus strand of JAZOQQ010000276.1, from coordinate 4,804 downwards.
ATCCAGTGCCAGCCAGTCACCAAACTTAAAGCCGTGCTCCCACAGACCGTCTTGGTTTAAAACGGTACGGTCAATCCAGTCTATCCAAGCGGTCATACTCTGATAGCATTCCTCCAAGATAGCGGCATCACCGTAGTGCTCGTACAGAGTCCAAGGGATGATGACAGCGGCATCGCCCCAGGCACAGGAGCCACCTTGCCAGAAGGCGTTGAATTTCCTGTGATTCTTAAAGAAAGAAGGGGCGACGTGACCAACGCGGCCGCCAAATTCTTTCTGCTCGACCCAAATATCTCTCAAATACTTGCGGTAGAAGGCATACGTATCCATATTGTAGCAAGCGGTTTTGCAGAACATTTGGGCATCGCCGGTCCAGCCCATGCGCTCATCCCGCTGAGGACAGTCGGTGGGTACATCCAGGAAGTTATCCTTTTGGCTCCATTTGGCATTGAGGTACAATCGGTTGATCCGGGCATCGGATGTCGTGAAGAAGCCGGTTTCGTCAAGATCGGAGTAGACCACGCAACCCAGAAAATCATTCAGGTCGATAGGCTTCGTGTTGCCGGATATTTTTACGTAGCGGAAACCGAAAAAGGTGAAATAGGGGGAAACCGTAGCTTCGGTGCCGTCGGATATGTAGGTGTATTCTGCTTTTGCTCGGCGCAGGTTTTCGTTGTAGAAACAGCCGTCCTGCAGGATCTCGCCGTGCTGGAAGTTAATGGCTGTGCCTGCAGGCTCGTTGACACGGAAAGAAACCCATCCGACGATATTTTGCCCCAAGTCCAGCACCGTCTCCCCGGCGGGGGTGTGGATGATTGCAATGGGATTGACGGTTTCTTTGATGACAACGGGAAGAGACAGACGATCGGTCAATACGCCAACCCCGTTCGCATCTGCGAGGGTCATGGTATCCCACTCACTGTCGTCAAAATCGGGATCGGACCAGTGAGCGATGGCAAGACGAGCATCGTAGACCTCACCGCCGTAGATGCTGTCTTCAACAATGGGAGAGGGAGCACAGCGCCAGCTTTCATCAGTGTTGATGATTTCCTCTGTGCCGTCAGCCAAAGTTAGCCGCAGTTCGGCTTTGAGAAGGTACTTATCGATAAAAGGGGCTTGCTCTCGGTGGGCGGCGTTAGCACCGAATGGAGCCTTGTACCAGCCATTGCCCATCATCAGACCGAGAACATTGCGGCCATCCCGAAGGTAGTCGGTCAGGTCGTAGGTATATATCTGACCCAAGCGGTCTATTTGCGTGCAGCCGGGAGCAAAAAAATCATTGCCGACCTTTTTGCCGTTAACCTCCAAATAGTAAAGGCCCAATCCTATAATGTACAACCGTGCCTTTCGGATGTCGGTCGCTTGAAAAGATTTTCGGACATAAGGATTCTTTTCCCACGGCGGGGTGATCCATTGACCCTCCAGAGGCTCATCCAGTTTACCTGTTTCAAAGCAGTTTACCGCGGAAACGGCGGTATCACCGCCATCACCCCATACTTGAACTGTCCAGTAATAGGCTGTCCGAGGTGTCAGGGTCAGAGGTAACTTAACCCCGGTGCAGGAGAGGTTGGTTTCCGCACTGTCATAAATGACCTGTGTCATAGCGTGATCCCGTGCTACCAGGATACGGGCTCTGGTCTGCTTCTTGGAAATTTCGCTTTCGGTCACCCATGAAACGGAGGCACTGTCCATAGCAAAGCCAAGCGGTGTGGAAAGGTGATTGACTTTACAGTTAAAAATTTTCATGGTATGATCTCCTTCTTAATTCGTAAGAAAAGTAACTGTTACAAAAGTGGTCGTTTAAGATACTCAATGGTACTAAAGCATTATATCACCACAATAATCAATTGTAAATACGGACGATAAAAAACTAGACCCTTTATGAGCCCGAATGGCGAATAACTTGTAGCGTTTGCGAGCGCGGCCTGCGGCAGATGAAGCGAGCAATAAACTACTGCGCGGTCGAAAAAATCAAGCGCGCCACGCGAACGCGCGGATTTTTTCGGGACACCGCAAAGGAGCAGTTGATCAAGGATTTCGATTTCTGCGATCTTCAAAGATAGGCAGACATAAAAGAAAAAGAAGCCCGAAGGCCGGTGGTTCAAGTCCGCCCTCCGCAACCAAAACAGATACCGCTGTTGATACAAATGTGTCGACAGCGGTATCGTTCTTTTATCGCAAAAAATATCGATAGAATGCGTGCTTATCAGAACAGCGTGGGGGGTAGGGAATTGACACATAGCTTTACTACACAGGGAGGCGAAGAAACCGGCTTATTTGCTGAAAGCATGGGTACAAGTAAACGATTTTCAGGCGTTGTTCATGCCAAGAAAAAAGGGGAAGTATGGCGCTACAAAAGATTTATTTCAAAATTTCCCGTCAAGTCAGGGAAAATGTTGCAAAAAATGGTAGGTAGTGCTATAATACTTATTAATTATATTTACCATGGGATTATTGTACCTAAAAAGTCGGTTGAGGTGATACGGGTGAATACGGGGTTTTCCAAGGATTTATATCGCTATTACGGCGAGCAAGGCGAAACGTTTTTCAAGCGTTTGCTACGGCCTGTAGAACTGAAATACATTGCCCTGTTTAGAAAAGCGAACACTTGCCGATTTGCGCCATTGAAACTGTATTACACGGTCAAGCTCAAACGGATGTCGTATAAAACACATATTCAAATTCCGGCAAGAACGCAAATTGGCGAAGGGTTTTATATCGGTCACAGCGGTCGGGTAATTATTCATCCCGATGCGAAGATTGGTAAAAACGTCAATGTGGGAACGGGTGTCACGATCGGGTACGAAAACCGCGGTAAACGCAAAGGCGCGCCGACGATTGCGGATAATTGCTGGATCGGCACCAACGCGGTCGTGGTTGGGAATATCCACGTGGGCGAAGACGTGATGATTGCACCGCTGACGTTTGTGAACTTTGATGTACCGGCACACAGTATCGTGATCGGTAATCCTGCTAAGGTCATACATAAAGAACAGGCAACCGAAGGATATATCGAAAACAAAATATAAAGACAAAGAGGGAGGGATCTGTATGGCAAAAAAAGATAACCGCATCAAATGGAACGTGGTGTCGGGTATTGTGTATCAAGTCGTACTGATCGCGTTAAGTTTTTTACTCCCTCGCTTATATCTTGAAAATTTTGGTTCAGAGGTTAACGGTGTTCTCTCGACCATCAAGCAGATTTTTGCGTATCTGGTTTTGCTGGAATCGGGCGTGGGACTCGCGACCACGCAATCGCTATATAAACCCGTTGCCGAGGGCGATCACGGTAAAGTCAGTTCGGTGATTGCGGCTACCCATCACTTTTACAGCAAGATCGGTGTGCTGTATGCGTTGATCGTGCTGGTGATTGCGACGGTGTACGCATTCGTGATTCCGACGGGCATTTCATCGGGAGTGGTATTCGGTATTGTGGTGTTGACGGCGCTCCCCTCATTATTCAGTTATTTTGTGCAGTCCAAGTATCGCATTTTGCTGGAAGTGGACGGTCGAAAATATGTTATTAACAATTCCGAAACGGTTTTGCAGTTGTTATCCAACATCGGCAAGATCTTGGTGTTGGTGTTGACGGATAATTTGTTACTTATTCAAGCGGTGTATTGCGCGCTGTCGCTGTTGCAGCTTGGTTTTGTTTACTTCTATGCCAAACGCCGCTATACCTGGTTAGATCGTAAAGCCGTACCCGACTTTACGGCCATCGCGCAACGCAAATCCGTATTGGTGCATCAGGTGTCGGCGATGGTGTTCAACAACACCGACATTCTGCTGCTGTCGTTTATGTGTGATTTTAAAGTTGTCAGCGTGTATACCATTTACAACATTTTCTTCTCGCAGGTGCAAACCTTTATCACGAGTGTCGTTTCGGGGTTCAGTTTTGCACTTGGGCAGATGTTCCATACCGACCGAGAAAAGTTTACAAAGGTCTATAACATGTATGAAACGCTGTACATCATGGCCACGTTTATCGTTTACACGTTGATGGCGGTATTTTTGCTGCCGCTGATTCAGATTTACACACAAGGCATTAACGATGCTAACTATACCAATGTGTTTTTAGTGCTCTTATTTGTGTTGATGAATTTGCTCGCGAACGGCAAATTGCCGTCGAATCACGTGTTGGAATACGCGGGTAAATTTGAAGAGACCCGTTCGCACGCCATCATTGAAATGATAATCAACCTTACTGTTTCGGTGGCGGCCATCTGGGTGTGGGGCATTTGCGGTGCGCTTGCGGGTACGATCGTAGCGCTGCTTTATCGCGGGGCGATGATGATCTGGTATGCCAACCGAAAAGTGCTTGAACGGGGGATGTTCCACACGTATAAGCGGTGGTTGGTGAACGGTGCGGTGTTTGCGCTGATCATGGTGATCTTCTTTGTGGACAGTTTTAGCGGGTTATCATTTGGTCGCTTATTGCTGCAGGGCATCTTACATACGTTGTGGATCGCACCGCTTTATGTTGTGGTGAATGTGATTTTCTTTAAAGACGCGTTCCAAAATTTGTTGGCATGGCGGAGGAATCAATTATGAGTATTCCGAAAGTGATCCACTATTGCTGGTTTGGCAAAGGGGATATGCCGAAACTGGCGAAGAAATGCATCAAAAGTTGGCAGAAATATTGTCCCGACTACCAAATTATCTGCTGGAACGAAGAAAATTTTGATATTTCCCAAAATCGGTATATGCGCGAGGCATATGAAGCCGGTAAATGGGCGTTTGTCAGCGATTACGCCCGACTTAAAATTGTTTACGAGCACGGCGGGATTTATTTGGATACCGACGTGGA
>JAZOQQ010000275.1:0-2158 GCA_045656165.1 Acutalibacteraceae bacterium | reverse complement strand
AAGCGTATGCCATTCAAACCGATGGCGTGGAAAACGGCAGTTGTGAATTTGACGTACAATCGTTGCGCCCGACCTATCGTTTGGTGGTTGGTGTGCCGGGCCGCTCCAATGCCTTTGCCATATCCGAACGATTGGGCATGGATCGTGACATTGTTAAACGTGCACAGGCGCTGGTGTCGGGTGATGACCGCCGCTTGGAAGATGTGGTGGTGGCGCTGGAAGAAAAGCGGTTGAGTTTGGAACGTGAACTGGCTGAAGCCAAAACTGCCACGCGAGCCGCTCAACAAGCAAATGATGCGGCACAAGAGCAATTGCGTACGTTACAAGAACAAAAAGAAAAAGAACTCGATAACGCTCGCGATGAAGCGCGGCGTGTGGTGGAAAAAGCACGGCAAGAAGCGGAAGCGTTAATCGCTGAACTGGATGTGCTGCGCAAATCAAATTTTGCCAAAGAAGCCGCTACTGCCCGCTCGCAGTTGCGTGGTCGGCTAAACAAGTTGGAAGCGGAAATTGATCCTGTTACCAGGCGTCAAAGCGGTTCGTACCGCTTGCCGCGTCCGTTGGTGATCGGGGACGAGATCCTGATTGTGGATATCGACAAAAAAGCGGTGGTTACGGCGCTGCCGGATAGCAAAACGGTGGAGGTGCAAGCCGGTATCATCCGCACGCGCGTATCGTTGGATAACGTGCGCCTGATCGAGAAAAAAGCCGAACCTACCGTGAAACGCGGCGGCGTGACGCATAACGTTTCACGCGTGGATCGCCGTGCGGTAACCGAACTGGACTTGCGTGGGCAAACGGTAGGGGAAGCGTTATTGGAACTGGATAAATTCTTGGACGATGCGCGCCTTGGCGGAATCGATCGCTTAACGGTAATTCACGGCAAAGGTACCGGCGCGGTGCGTGCGGCGGTTCATGAACATCTGAAAAAAGCGGCCGGTGTCAAGTCGTTCCGTTTAGGTTTATACGGCGAAGGCGAAACCGGTGTAACGATTGTGGAAATGAGGTGACAAACGGGATGCTGCGAATGGTGTTTTGCGACGTAGACGGCACGTTATTGCCCAAAGGGTCGGATCGGATCGCCGACGATACCTTACAACTTTTTAAACGTTTGACCGATCGTGGCATCACGGTGGTCATTGCGAGCGGCAGACCGTACGCTCAACTTAAAACGTTATTTGGTCCGTTGTTTTTCCGCTTGGTGTTTTTATGTATGGACGGTGCGCTGGTGATGCATAAAAACTGTGTGCTGTATAAAAAGCGTTTGATGAAGTGCAAAACAAAGGACCTCATTGCTCGCTATGGCGGCGCGGCGATCTATGGGCGCGAACAGATCTACTGTGTCGGTGACACGCCGGTGACAGGGAAGCGTGTGCACACGCCCGAAGAGATCCCCGAAGACTATCTAAAAGTGGAGTTGCCGATCGGCATGGTCAGCGGCTTGCACGAATCGTTCCGTATTGCGTACCAAAACGACCGTACCACTGAACTCGTGGCGGCAGGTGCCGATAAAGGAGCGGCGGCGCGGGTCGTGATGCAAAAATTCGGTGTGTGGCCTGATCAGGCGGATGCTTTTGGCGACAGCGATAACGATATTCCGTTGCTGTGTGCGGTGGGACATCCTTATCGCATGAAGGGTTCGCTGTGTACGGGTTTTGGCGATCTGCCGACGGCGGAAAGCGTGGAAGATGTTTTGCGAAAGCAATTCGGAATATGAAAGGAGTCAACGGTATGTTGGAAGTGAAATTGAAACTGGCGAAAGAATTTCATGAAAAAGGTCACAACTGCGCGCAATCGGTCGCGTTGCCCTTTTGCGAGGAACTGGGCGTAGATGTAAAAACCGCCATGCGTGCGATGGAAGGTTTTGGCGCCGGCATGGGCGGCCGCGATCAAACGTGCGGTGCGTTGTCGGGTGCTATCTTTGTGGCAGGGCTCAAGCATAGCGATGCCAACGTGGAGGCGCCCGCTTCCAAGCAAGCGACCTATGCGGTCGGCAAGGCGCTGTGCGAAGAATTTTGCAACGCTTGCGGCGGTACGGCACGTTGTGCGACTATTAAAGGTGACGAGGACGGCACGGTGCGCCTGTCCTGTCCCGATTGCATTGCACTCGGTGTAAAATTAGCCCTTAAAGCTATCAACGACTGAACATAACAAAAAA
>JAZOQQ010000274.1:0-10863 GCA_045656165.1 Acutalibacteraceae bacterium | reverse complement strand
CTCTTTTGAGTGCTCCGTTTTTCTTTTGTGTGGATATTGCACCCTCTGAGCAGCTGTGGTATAATCGATGCAGAGGTGAGAACTGTTCATGAACATTGTGGTAACCGATTGGAAAACGGTATCGAACAACGATTTAGACGAGAGCCGCTTGCGGACGCTGGGTGACGTGACGTGTTATCCCTTGACTACACCCGATGAGATCGTCGAACGTGTCGCGCATGCGGAAGTCATCTTGTGTAATAAAACCCCCATCACCGCCGAGGTGATGGATGCGGCACCGCGTTTGCGCTATGTTGGCTTATTCGCAACCGGCTATAACAATATTGATATTGACGCCGCAAAAGCCCGCGGTATTACGGTGTGCAATGCAGGCGGCTATTCTACCGAAGCGGTGGCACAGCATACGTTTGCTTTGATACTGGAACTTGCCAACCGCGTGAGCGATTATCACGCTTTTGTGCAACGCGGTGAGTGGATCGACAGTGAAACGTTTTCAAAATTTGTATATCCCATGACCGAACTTGTCGGTAAAACGATCGGTATCATAGGACTTGGCAGCATCGGACAAGCGGTGGCACGTATTGCACAAGCATTCGGAATGCACGTGTTGGGATTTACACGCACACCGAAAACGGTGGAAGGTGTGGAAAACGTATCGTTTACCGAACTGCTCAGCCGTTCGGATGTGGTATCGGTACATTGCCCCTTGAATGAGCAGACATATCGCTTGTTTGACGCGGCGGCTTTTGCACACATGAAAGATGGCGCGTGGCTGATCAACACGGCGCGCGGTCCGATCGTTGACGAAGTCGCCTTGCGCACCGCGCTGGAGTCGGGTAAAATCGGCGGTGCGGCGCTGGATGTGTTAGAGGTGGAACCAATGCAGGCGAACTGCTCGTTGATCGGTGCACCGCATTGCATCATCACACCCCACGTAGCATGGGCACCGCAGGTGACGCGCGCGCGACTGCTGACTTTGGTGTGCGACAATTTGTGTGCCTTTTTAGACGGAAAGCCGCAACACGTTATTGTATAAAAAAGTGCCTTGAGCAGATCGCTCAAGGCCCTTTTTTTATATTCTTTCAGGAGAAAAACAGATGCTCCACTAAAATTTTGAAGCCGATCAAGATCAGCACGATACCGCCGCCGATCTCGGCGCGTTTGCCCCAACAACTGCCGGTCTTACAACCAAGTTGCACGCCGACGGCACAACACACAAACGTAATGAGTGCGATTACCGCCGCGCAAACAAGAAACCCGTACCACGGCACCAGCAACCCTGTGCGCGTCATCGCCATGGTAACACCGACTGCCATGGCATCAATGCTGGTAGCCACCGCCATCAACGTGAGCGTTTTCCAGTTGGTCGGGTCGGAAGTTGGGACTTCACAACCTTCTTCGTGCAAGGATTCCCACAACATTTTGCCGCCGATAAATGCCAATAAACCGAATGCGATCCAGTGATCTACCGCGACGATCTGCGCCGAAAATAAGCGCGCTACCAGATACCCGATGATCGGCATGGCACCCTGAAACAGACCGAACATACCGGCGATCTTTACCGTTTGTGACACACTGGCTTTTTTCAGAAACGTACCGTTGCCGAGTGAAACGGCAAAGGCATCCATTGCCAATCCGATCGAAGTTGCTAACAGGGTGAAAAAATCCATATCGTATACTCCTTGTTTATGACCAGATGCGCACCCAGTCCACTTGCATGGGCCAGTTCTTATCACCACCGAGTATCATGACGAGTTCTTCGTTGTTCATGACGGTGTGAATACCCTCCCAGTTACGGTCTGATTCCATAGAAGGTAGGGGATCAGCATAGTCGCGGTAATGGAAAATCGGCAATTCGTTTTCTTTAAAGGTCACAGAGTGTATAAATACGCCGTCTACATACCATGCAATATATCCTTTGGTCCACAATGCACCATACGTGTGCCATTCACTTGAAGGGCGTAACTGTTCACCACGATGACCTGTAGAGTTGACAAAGTTGGAACCGACGTGGTACTTGCTACCCGACTTTTTGTAATTGTGCAACGTGCCGGCATAATAAACACTGTGCGTTTCATCGCTGTTTTGAAACACTTCCATGATATCTAGTTCACCATACTGGTTGACGTTTTTACCGAGTACGTTGTTGATGCTCATACCCCAAAATGCAGGGCACGCGCGGCGCCCTTGATCGGACGTGGGAATGTTGTCCACTTCAAAGCGAATACGAGCTTCGGCATAACCAAATTTCCATGTAAACCCACGTTTGCCGGCTTTGCTGTAGGTGGAGAGTGAGTATGAACTGGCGGGTAAGGCCGGCCCGATTGTTAACACAGAGTTTTCCACATTAAAATCATCTGTTGTCAGTGTCGACCAGCCGTACGGACGATCAATATACCAGTTGCACGCACTGTTACCGGTACCACTGTAATCAATGGTGTGGGGGGAATCGAAATCATCCTCGAACACCAGTTTAGTAAATCCATACTGCTGAGCAATGGTGGACATCGGAATGCCGTTCGAATCAATCAATTGGGTGGGTTTGGTTGTTGTAGTAGAGTCCGTGCCTGCCATGCTCGGCGACCTGGTCGTAGAGATAGAAGAACCGGTGTTGCTGGCAACGGAATTGAAAGAAGAGGCAGGAACACTATCTTGATCGGTTGGTTGGGGGGTACACCCTAACAGTAGGAGTAGACACAATAGCGGTAGTATAATGCGTTTCATGGAATATATTTCTCCTTATAATGTTAGTTCGAATCCAAACGAGAAGGACGGATTATTGACTTGCCACGCTTCGTTCAGCACAGGGCCACAGCTATTGGAACCGACACCGCTTTGCTGATAATCAATATGCAAAATGGTGTGGCCACTGGTTACCAACTCATACGGATGTGCGGCTTTGGTCAACATCGAAACGGTATAGGGCGACGCGTTGAAACTAAATGGTGCAACGGTTGCCTTGAAGTCGTAGGTGCGCCGGTTGCCGGTGAGTGTCACCTGCTCGCAAGCACCGTGACTGCCGTTTTCTTGTGGAAATAGATAATCTTCATGCAGATCCTGTACGGTGGTTTCAAAGATTCCCGTATAGGAGGCATGATGCTTGTCGGGATAGTTTTCATATGGGCCGCGACCGATATATCGAACATTATTTACGGTTTCCGGTAACACAAATCGCAAACCAAATCGTGGCAAGAACGGTGCGCCGGGATATTTATCAGCTTCCATTGACAGGGTAATACGCCCGTCGGTAAAGATCGTCCATACCGATGTGCCGCGTACTACCGGCTGACGAGCAGGTGCAGCGAGCGACCAGTTGGTACGCAATACTAAACTATCGGCGGTTACTTCGACGTCGGTACCGTAAGCGCGCGGCGCGGTGTTGCCATAGTGGGCAAACTCCCATTTTTCCAACATAAAACGATCATTGTCGGTAGGGGCACGGAAGATTTCCATGCCCATCGGCTCGTCCAAACGTTCTTCACCGTTTACCGACAAACGGTCAAATAAGCCCGTAAATGTATTATAGACGTAGCAAAAATGCCGGCCTGTAATGGTAATCGCACGTGGCGTTTCCTCAAAGCGGATATCGCCTTTGTCTGCACACGGTACTGGATAGCGGGATGCGAAGGGAGTCAGTTCAATCTCTTCGAATCCCAGTTCATGCCCCGCTTCGCAGAACGCGGTTGCCACAGCTTGGAACTGGCGGAATCGCACAAGCACGTGACCGTCAGGTAGGGCGATAGTCAGTGGCAAAACCGCTTCTTCGTGCGGTGCGATAGATGGTGTTGTGAGGTTGCCGTTTTTCACAATTTTACCGTCGCACACCACTTCATATGTCAATTGAATGAAATCGGCGGCATTGGTGAAGTCCAATATGTTGCGGGCAACAAACGTGCCGTCTTCGGTGCGACGAATGCGAAGCGGGCGTAACACGTTTTTCAGTTCTAACAAACCAACGTGCGGTGTACGGTCGGGGTATACCAAGCCATCCATACAAAAGTTACCGGAATGTGGGAATTCACCGTGATCGCCGCCATAATAATAGATCGGCTTGCCGGTAGAGGCATCCATTCCCTTGTAGATGGCATGGTCACACCATTCCCAAACAAAGCCGCCACAGATGCCATCGTTTTCCATAAACAATTGCTGGTACTGTTCTAAATCGCCGGGGCCGTTACCCATGGCATGGCAGTATTCGCACAGTATGTACGGACGACGTTTTTCGAGAGGCAATTTCTCTTGCTCTTTTAAAACATTGAGAGCAAATTCGTCATTGCGATACATTTCGCTAAGGAAATCCAAGCACGTTTCATCCGGTACGTGATCTTCCGGGAAATTATGGGTGGATTCGTAATGGGTTAAACGGGAGGGGTCTGTTGTTTTTAACCAGATCCAAGCCGCCTCGGCGCTTTCTCCGCATCCCGATTCGTTACCCACCGACCAAATCACAACAGCGGCATGGTTCTTATCACGCTCATACAACAATTTTACGCGATCCAAAAATGCCTCACGGAACTGCGGATCGTTGGACGTTTCGTAGAATTGGTTTTGCCCTTCATATAGGAAAAGTGTGCCGTGTGTTTCCAAATCGCCTTCGTCGATAAGATAGAAACCGTATCGATCACACAATTCCACAAACCACGGAGAGTTGGGATAATGGCTGGAACGAATGGCATTGATGTTGTGCTGTTTCATCAAGCGCAGATCGGTAATGGCTTGTTCAAGCGAAATGGCAGGGCCCGTGAACGGGTCGCTATCATGACGGTTGACACCGCGGAATTTGATGTTTTGACCGTTGAGATATACTACTCCGTTTTGGATGTAAATCTCACGCAGTCCGACTTGCACGGCAATGCTTTCGGTCGCGTAGTCTAATGATAAGATGTACAGGTACGGATCTTCCGCGTTCCAGAGATGCGGTTGCGGTACAGACAAGGTTACTGTGCCGTCGCTTACCGTTTCGGCGATATGGTTGCCGTTTGCGTCGATGAGCGTATAGGTTACGGGAAACGCTTCGTTGCTGAACTCCGGCGTGATACAAACAGACACGTTGCCGTTTTCAAAGGGCGTGGTAATCGTAAAATCACGCAGGTGCTCTTGTGGACGGTACAACAAGTATACGTCACGGAAAATACCTGACATACGGAATTTATCCTGATCTTCTAAATACGAGCCGTCGCACCATTTGAGGACCAGCACAGCCAACTCGTTTTCGCCAACAACAAGAGCGTCGGTGATATCCCATTCCGCTGATGCGTGTGACACTTGGCTATAGCCCATCAACTTCCCGTTGACCCATACGTAATAGGCAGAGTCAACGCCTTCAAAATTCAAGCAGCACCTCATTCCGCGCCGCGACTCGTCTACCGTAAAATGCGTTACGTAGGCGCCGCAAGGATTTTCGCGTGGCACATACGGCGGGTCGTAGGGGATGGGATAGTTCATGTTGGTGTATTGCGGGGTGTCAAAGCCATGAAGTTGCCATACTGACGGAACGGGTATGGTGCCGAACGCCGAACGGTCTGCCTGCAAACCCCAAAACGGTTCTGTCACGTCATATACGCTGTTAAAATAGCGAAATGCCCACTCACCCGACAACAAGCAAAAGCGATCGGATGCAGTACGAGCTGTGCCGTTTACAGATGCGTTGACGGCACTTGCTTTATTCGAAAAAGGTACAAAATACGCGCGCGGCGGCAAAGTGCCGATATGCAACGCGTGACTGTCTTCAAAATATGTCGGTAATAACATCATAAACCACTCCTTTTCTTAGCATATAGTATACTTGAAAACAAGCATACAGTCAAGAGAAAAGCACTTTACAAGCGTGCTATTTTTGTGGTACACTACCCTACAGAAACGGCGAAAGGAGTGCGGCTATGCAAGCATACTTTTACACACTTGGTTGCAAGGTCAACCAGTACGAAACCGAAGCGATGCGTGAAATGCTTGAGCAAGACGGTTTTCAAACGGCAGAGTTTGAAAACGGCATGGCGGATATCGGCGAATCGGTATTGATTATCAATTCTTGCACCGTTACCGGCGAGAGCGATCGCAAACTTCGCCAACTGTTGCGCCGATGCCGTCGCGAGCATCCGCAGGCCGTATTGGTGTTGACGGGTTGTATGCCGCAAGCCTTCCCGCAAGAAGCAGAGCGACTTGACGAGCCGAATATTATACTCGGCAACGCACGTCGACGCGATCTGCCGCAAGCCATTCATCGCTTTTTGCAAACGCGGGAGCGCGTGCTGGATATTCCGCCGCACGATGCGGTGATTGAACCATTATCTATCCGTACGTTTGACGGGCGCACCCGCGCGTTTTTGAAAATTGAGGACGGGTGTAATCGCTTTTGTTCGTATTGTACGATTCCGTACGCGCGTGGTCGCGTGCGCTCTAAGTCCTTGGATGAAATAAGATGCGAAGTGGAATATTTGGCAAAGCAAGGGTACTTGGAAGTGGTGCTGGTCGGCATCAACTTAACGGCGTATGGGCAAGATTTGGGGCTATCGATCTGTGATGCCGTGGAGGTCGCTTGTTCGGTAGACGCTATTCGGCGTGTGCGGCTTGGTTCGATTGAACCTGACCATTTAACCGATGAGGTCATTGATCGTTTGGCCGCTTGCGACAAATTATGCCCGCAGTTTCATTTGGCTTTGCAGAGCGGAAGTGATGCAACACTTAAGCGTATGAATCGTCATTACACCGCGGCAGAGTACCGTTCGTTATGCGACAAATTACGCGCACGGTTTCCGAGTGCTTCCTTTACCACGGACATTATGGTGGGCTTTCCCGGCGAAACTACGGCGGATTTTGAAGAGTCGTTGCATTTTGCCGAAAGTATCGGATTTGCGCGGTTACATTGCTTTGCGTATTCCAAGCGAGCCGGGACACGTGCCGCTTGCTTACCTGATCAAGTACCGCGAAACGAAAAGTTGCGTCGTAACCGCCTTATGATCGCTATGGCACAGCAAAGTGCACAGCAGTACGCCGAAGCCATGATTGGACGTGTAGTAGAGGTGTTATTGGAAACTCCGTGCAACGATGGAATGGAAGGGTATACCGATACGTATATTCCCGTTGTCACCGATAGTGGCAAAGCCGGAACGTTCGTATGCGTGCGGATCACGCACCAACAAAACGGAATTTGTTACGGAAAAACGATATAAAAAACGCTCGGCGTTTGCCGAGCGTTTTCCAGTTTATTCCGCTAAAGCTTTTTCTAATGCTTTTGCTAATTGATCGGGGCAAGAGGTGGGTTTGAAACCACAGCGAATACCCGATAAACGGCGGATGGCTTCGGTTGCTTCCATTCCTTCCGTCAAAGCGGCGATCCCCTTGGTGTTACCATTGCAACCGCCCTCGAATTGCACGTTGTGTACGCGCCCGTCAATAAGATCAAACGAAACCGAGCGAGAGCAAACACCGTTTGTTGTAAAACGATAAGCCATGTTCCGTTATCCTTTCCGCATTTTTTGTTTGTATGCCAGCAACGCCGCAATCGCTTCGTCAGGGGCGGTGGTGGAACCGATGGCGCGCGGTGTTAATGAATACATACCGTGAAAATCCGAGCCACCGGTGGTGAGCAAGTGATGTTGCGCGGCCAAATCCAACAAAGCGCTTCGCTGTTCCTCGGTATGGTACGGATGCCAAACCTCAACACCATCAAGGCCGAGCGGGATGAGTTCTTGCAACAAATCCTCACTGTTATAAACATGTGTATGCGCCAAAACGGCGATACCGCCCGCCTCGTGAATGGCATTGAGCACATCCCGAGGATCGGGATATTCCACTTCCACGCGAGCACAGCCGCCTTCGCCGAACAATTTCTGATGAACGTCGCCGTACATAGAATCAGCGTACCCGGCATCCAAGAGGGCGTGCATAATGTGTTGCTTGTAAATATTGGAACTGCCCGTGGCGCATTTGACGACCAGTTCAGGTGTAATGGGGTAGTAACGCATGACCTTGCGCACCATTGCCATGCCGGCCGCGCGACGGCTTTCACCGATGCGATGGCACAATCCTTCCAGTCGATCCGGATAATCACACAGGTAACACAACATGTGCGCCAAGCGACCGGTTTGCTTATCACGAGTTGAAATTTCAACGCCGTGAATGACTTGCAATCCAATGCGTTTTCCGATGACAACAGCGCGCGTGGCAGCGGCGGTGGTGTCGTGATCGGTTACCGCTAATGTGCCGAGACCTTTCCGTTTGGCAATACTGATCAAATCCTCAATGCCAAGCGAACCGTCCGATAATTTTGTGTGACAATGCAAATCGCCAGCCAACGTGTTACCCTCCTCTTAACCTAACCAAAAGCCGTACGTACTATACGTTTAGTATACAACTTTTTCCAACGAAGTGCAAGGCGTTTTCGGTCAAAATAAAAATTTTCTTGCAAAATGAACAAGGATTTTGTATAATGAAAAAAATTTGTGAGCAAAAGTATGAGAGATATACGACTCATGGATATCTGCTTGTTCGCATGCTTATACTATTTACGAAAGGACAGTGAACGTAATGGACGCAAACCCGCGACCTCGACAATGCAATAACAAAGCGGATAGGGCGTCTCGTTGCGTATCACCGAGCAATAAACAGGGATAAATCGCTGTTTGTTTTGTGTGTGCTTTAGGGCCTCTCTCCGCAATCGGAAGGGAGGCCTTTTTTATGGCTTTTTTATGGGAAATCGAAAAAGAAAATTTATGCACACTTTTAGAAAACCGTCGTTTCACGCAGGTGCGTACTTGGTTGCAGGAGCAAAACGCGGTGGATATTGCAATGTTGACCGAACAACTTTCGGATAAAGAACAGTTGACGGTTTACCGCCTGTTGCCGAAAGAACTGGCGGCCGAAGTGTTTTCGTACATGGAATCTGACACGCAGGAAATGTTGGTGCACGCATTCACCGATCGTGAGTTGGCGGGCATCTTGGATGAATTATACGTTGATGACGTGGCGGACATGTTGGAAGAAATGCCCGCCGGCATGGTTAAGCGCATTTTGCGTGTTGTCTCACCCGAGGATCGGCGTGCGATCAACCAGGTTTTACAGTATCCGGAAAACAGCGCCGGCAGCGTTTTGACCACCGAGTTCGTGGATTTGAAAGCCGATATGACGGTGGCGGCGGCCTTGCGTTATATTCGTGCTTACGGGCCGGACAAAGAAACTATTTATACGTGCTACGTAACCGATAAAGATCGTCATTTGCAAGGCGTGTTGACCGCGCGTGAACTGTTGTTGGCACATGAAAACGATTTGGTTGGCCAGTTGATGGAGACCAATGTGGTATCGGTGGTGACCACCGAAGACCAAGAAACGGCGGCCGGTCTGTTTGCACGGTACGACTTGATCGCCCTACCGGTTGTGGACCACGAAAACCGTTTGGTCGGTATCATCACGGTTGACGATATCGTGGACGTTATTCAACAAGAGGTTACCGAAGACATTGAAAAAATGGCGGCTATCACGCCGACTGATAAACCGTATCTGCGTACGAGCGCATGGGAATTGTTTTGCACGCGTATACCGTGGTTGTTGCTGCTGATGGTATCGGCCACTTTTACCGGCATGATCATTACCGCGTTTGAATCGGCGCTGGCCGCTTCGGTAGCATTGACGGCATTTATTCCGATGTTGATGGGTACGGGCGGCAACAGCGGCAGTCAATCCTCCGTTACCGTGATTCGCAGTCTGGCGCTGGAGGATATTCGCCTGTCGGATATTTTCCGCGTGTTGTGGAAAGAATGCCGTGTGGCGCTGTTATGCGGCGTGGCGTTGGCCGTAGCCACCTTTGTGAAGATTTTAGCGGTCGACCGACTGTTACTGGGGATGGCGGTGACCATACCGGAAGCCGCGGTGGTGTGTGTGGCTCTGTTCATTACGGTACTGATCGCTAAACTGGTTGGTTGTTCCTTGCCGCTTCTTGCCAAACGCGTGGGATTTGACCCGGCGGTAATGGCCAGCCCGTTTATCACGACCATTGTAGATGCCATTTCACTGCTTGTCTATTTTAGCGTTGCTTCCGTTATACTTGCCGCTTGACGAATGGCAAAATCGTGCTATAATAAGACTATCTTCGGGGCGGGGTGCGATTCCCCACCGGCGGTACAGCCCGCGAGCGCTTGATGCGTTGATTTGGTGAAATTCCAAAGCCGACGGTTACAGTCCGGATGAAAGAAGAGCATGCTTGAATGTATAAACGCCCCACAGATGTTTTATCTGTGGGGCATTTTTTATGATCGGGGGATTTGTTGTGCAACAAACCAAGAGGATGGATACGAAACAACTGGTCGTTATGGCACTCCTGACGGCGCTTGCTTATGCTTGCGTTGCCTTCTTTCGTATTCCTGTCGTTTCCTTTTTAAAGTACGAACCCAAGGATTGCATTTTAGCGATCGGCGGAATGCTATACGGGCCGCTTCCGGCATTGGTGATGACAGTAGC
Organism: Acutalibacteraceae bacterium; assembly: GCA_045656165.1. Classification (GTDB taxonomy): domain Bacteria; phylum Bacillota; class Clostridia; order Oscillospirales; family Acutalibacteraceae; genus RGIG3009. The sequence continues at coordinate 411 of JAZOQQ010000274.1, read as the reverse complement.
CGTTGCTCTGTTAGAATTGGTTACGGTCAGCGAAACCGGTTTGATCGGCTTGCTTATGAATGTGCTGTCTACCACTTTTTTTGTCGTGCCGGCGGCGTGTTTGTATCATCGGCGTAAAACGCTTGGAAACGCTGTACTTGGTTTGGCGATCGGTACGGTGTTGATGACCGGCGCTATGATGCTGTGGAACTGGTTGATTACGCCGTTATATATGCACGTGCCGCGCGAGGCGGTTGTGGAAATGCTTTTGCCGATTTTTCTGCCCTTTAATCTCTTTAAAGCATTGCTGAATGCTGTGCTGACAACCGTGTTGTATAAATCGGTAGTTTCTGCTTTGCGCAAAGCGCGTTTGGTGCCGCAATCGGAGCAAGAGGGCAATCGCAAACGCGGCGTTATCGTTTGGATGGTCGG
>JAZOQQ010000273.1:0-5688 GCA_045656165.1 Acutalibacteraceae bacterium | reverse complement strand
TTCTTGACAGCGGCTTTGACAAGGAGTTCCTTATCGTCAGCGCCGGTTTCGATCGCAATGTTCGCCTTTTTGATGTCGGTTCTCAGTTCCGAACGAGTGGCTTTGTTGCGGGCGGTTTTGGCAGCAATTACCTTCACACGCTTTTTGGCGGATTTAATGTTGGGCATGGTCACACCTCCTCAAAAAAGATTTACTCTAAATCACGCAGGGATTATCATAACACGAACTTTCCGGAAAATCAATACTTTTTTTCAGAATATTGTGTTTTTTTCTTTTAATACTAAATGGAGAGTACGAAAAAAGGAATGAGCAGGATGCAAATACGAACGGATTTGGCGATGGAAGCCGCTGCAGAGGTGCCGATGGAACGAGAGCGGATAGGAGATACTGAAGTATGCCGTATGACGTTGACGACACCAACAGCTGAACGGATCGGTAAAGCGGCCGGGCGGTATATCACTGCTTGCTTTCCGTCACTGACCGATGATGAACACGATTTGGAAACACGTGCTTTGCTCCTCGGCCGAGAACTGCGTAACTGGTTGCCGAGGGAGGGGTGCGTCTTGGTGGTAGGACTTGGCAACGAGGCGATCACGCCCGACGCACTCGGTCCGCGTACTGCATCTATGGTGTTGGCAACACGACACATTCAAGGGGAGTTTGCGCGTAGTGTGGGGTTGGACGATCTGCGTCCCACCGCTGTTTTACAGACTAACGTACTGGGAAATACGGGGATGGAAAGCAGTGAACTGGTCCAAGGGGTTTGCCAAACGCTACAGCCGTGTGCCGTGATTGCGATCGATGCGCTGGCGGCACGCAGTGTGGAACGGTTGGGACGAACGGTGCAGTTGTCGGATACCGGTATTGCGCCCGGTTCGGGCGTCGGCAACAATCGGCGGGTTCTCAACCGCGAAACCTTAGGTGTGCCGGTGGTAGGGCTTGGCGTGCCGACGGTAGTGGATGCCGTGACATTGGTGCGCGATCTGACTGAGAGGGACGAACCGTCGGTTGAGCCCAACGGTGCGGCCATGATGGTAACACCGCGTGAGATCGATTTGATGATCGCGCGCGCTGCACGATTACTGGCCATGACGGTGCATGCTGCCTTACAGCCGTCGTACTCGCCGCTGGAACTTTTAAGCATAGCATTGTAAGTTTTCTCATACGTTGTATGGGTGAGTAAGATGAAACAACGGATTGTGAAAGGTATCGGTTTATTAGCGGTATGCGGTATCGCTGTCATGGGGATACGAGCGCTGCCGCCGCATGCGTTGCGCACGATCGGTGAGCAGGCGGCAAAGTTGGCGGTGGGATTGCAAAAGCCGCAAGAGACCACCGAAATGATCGGTTTGATGATGCGACCGTCGTTGCAAGCGCCGAACGGCGCTCTCAACGAGCAAGTAATACTGGGTAACGTGCTGGTACAACCCGTGGCGAGCACGGCGGGGGTGGTACCTGAAAAAAAGGCGGGCGGCGGTACGGTGCTGACCCAACAATTGTCAGCCGGTAAAGAGTTCGTGCAAGGTGTGGCGATCAAAAACAATACGAGCAAAGCGGTAGATATTGCCGCCGCGCTTAAAAAAACGCCTGCCGTTGCATTTGATAAGGCATCCGACAAGGTACAAGTGTTGATTACGCACACGCACACGACGGAATGCTATTTGGGCTACGATGCGGGGTTTTACAATCCCGATGATATGTCGCGTGCCGATGATCCCGAAAGCAATATGGTGGCTGTCGGGGAGCGGGTGGCAGCCGGACTGCGTGCAGCCGGGATTGGGGTGATACATGACACGACCATTCACGATCAGCCGTATAACAGCGCCTACAGCCATTCCAAAAAAGCGGTGGAGGCATATTTGAAGCAATATCCCTCGATTTGTGTGGTGTTGGATCTTCACCGCGATGCGATTTATCCGTCGGATAATACACGTGTCAAACCGACGGTGGTCATAAACGGTAAAAAGGCCGCTCAAATGATGATTATTGTGGGTATGCTCAACAGTAAGAACTCGCCGAACAAGCACACAGCGGAAAATTTATCATTTGGGGTGCATCTGCAACAGGCAATACATAAGCAGTATCCGGGTCTTATGAGACCGATGGTATTGGCGAATGCGCGGTATAATCAACAATTGTGCAATGGCATGATCTTAGTGGAAATGGGCAGCGACGTTAATACGTTGGAAGAGGCCTGCTTTTCGGGAGATCTGTTGGGTGAGCAGTTGGCGCAATTGCTGTTGAAAGGGATGTAGCGTTTTGAAGCACAAACGAGCATTGTGCGCGGCGGCAGCCGCGTTCGTACTGACGGTAGCGGTTGTAGGAACGGTTGCCGCGTTATTGCTGGTAGACGTGCGCGTAGGGAGTACGTTATTTGGTGATCGATATGCGACGGCAACGTATGATGGCGCGGTGAGCGAGAAGGGAGAGGATACCTTTTCGTTTCCGTGGTTGCCCGCGCGGCTTCAAGTGCTTTTTAAAATACCCGATTGGGAAGCACAGTTGCTGGAATGGCTCTTGTCAAGACGAGGATAGTGTGATATAGTAGACGTGAAAAGGTGGTGTCCCTTTATGAAAGTACGGGTACGCGATATTGTGTGGACCGTGTTAGCGGCGATCGCGTTTGTGATCGGCGGTTGGACGATCGTTTCCAATCTTGGTCAAAGTGACGTGCCGTCTGATCAGCAGTTGATGACGTGGTACTTAACACTCAACACGGTGATGTTGCTCTTGATAGCGGTCATTGCGGTGATTGTGAGTTGGTCGCACGGAAAATTACCGACATTGAAAAAAGCGTTGTTCAGCATTGAAATGGTTTTGTCACTCGGCTACGTGGTGTTGGTGTTGCTGGATGCTTTGCCGTTACTGACAAAGTTTATTGCGGAAGAACTGTGGCGCACAGCCGTTGCCTGGTTGCCGATGTCAATTTATATCATTTACTTGCTGGTTGGGTTGCTCATGTTGCTCTTGTGCTATGACGCCTTGCGCGGCGGCGAGCAAAAACAGCGTGCGTTGGTGATCTCGTTGATCGTGTTGCTTGCGTTATCTACCATGCCGACTGTTATTACGTTGTTCCAGTACAACATTTCCGATTCGTTGCGCGGTGAAATGGCGTTTAAACTGATACTGACGATGGTGATACAGGCACTGCCTGTGTATCCCGCTTTTTGCAATGATCGCGAAGCATAAAAAACGGAAGGGTGCTTTTTTGGAACCTTCCGTTTTAATTTTAATATCGTCTGACCGCTAATAAACGCGGTAACCAGTATGCTTGATTGAGTTTGTGAACTTTCGTGGGAGTGTTCGGGTTGGTGGAGGCCACAAATTCGTCGTTGCCGATATAAATGCCGACGAAGGCGGCGCTTTCACCGATTTCGTTACAGAACACCAAAATATCGCCCACCTGCCGGTCGTCCGGCGCGACCTCGTTGCCGTAGGTTTGAATAGCGGTGGCTTTACGCGGGACGCCCTTATAGCCGTTTTCACGATAACAGTACACCACAAAACCGGGATTGTCGAAGGCATCGGGTCCGTTGCCGCCGCTTTGATACGGCGTACCGACCAACGATGTGGCGAGTTGCGCAATGGCTTCGCCGACCGTAGAGGGTTGTTCGCCATCGGTGGGATCGGTTTCCTCCTCGGTGGGTTCTTCCTCACTCGGAGCGGTGGTCGTTGTAGTGGTCGCCGAGGCGGTGGTGTTATCGCCTGACAGGGTCAATTTCGGATATTCGGGTGCTTCGGGCTCGGTTTTGCCGGCACAGCCGACGGCGGTCAACAGCAACGTCAAAGCCAAAAATGCGGCACCGATTGTGCGCAGAGTCATACGTATCACCTCGCTTTCAGTTTATCGTAACCGATGAAAAAAAGCAATAGATTTTTCCGTTTCGGTGTGGTACAATATTTGCCATGAGGTGATGATCGTGAAAGAAGTATGGTATCGTGCGGCAAAAGCCGCCGCGGAAGAACTGTGTGAACGTGCCGCGCTGAAAGCGGGCGACCGCGTGGTCGTGGGTTGTTCCTCCAGCGAAGTGATGGGACACACGGTGGGCAGTTTTTCCAGTCCCGAAGTAGCCGAAGCGATCGTCGGTGGTTTGCTGGCGGTCTTTGCCGAGCGCGGTGTTTTTTTAGCGGCGCAGTGTTGTGAACATCTCAACCGTGCGCTGATCGTGGAACGGTCGGCTCTTCGCGGTGAGGACGTTGTGAACGTATTGCCGCAACCCAAAGCGGGCGGATCGTTTGCCACGGCGGCATATGCGGCATTTACCGATCCTGTGGCGATTGAGCACATCCGCGCCGATGCGGGTTTGGATATTGGCAACACGCTGATCGGCATGCATCTGAAAGAGGTGGCGGTACCGCTTCGGTTAGCGGTGACCCATATCGGCGAAGCACCGGTGAATGCGGCTCGTACGCGCCCGCGTTTTATCGGGGGTAGCCGTGCGGTATATGACGAGCGGTTGTTGTGATGCTTGCCAAATACCGAAAATTATGCTATACTGATCATGCAGTATAAATAAAGGAGTGAAATCCCGTGAAAAAAGTATGGATCGCGGTTTTAGCAATGGCTATTTTAGTGGTGATCGTCGGTTGCGGTGCGGCAAATAATCCGCCGCAAGATAACGGTACCACAACGACCACCACAACGACCACCACGGCGGTGTTGGCGGTGACCGATGATAACGGCGACGTTGTGACAACCGATAACGGTGAGATCGTAACGACGGTGGTTTCTCAGTTACCCTCTCAGGTACAGACCATTACCGATGCCGATAGTTCTACGACTGCTACGCAGGTCGTGATTACGTCGCATATCGTGGTAGGTACCGACGAAGAAGGCAAACAGACCACGTCGGTGGTTCCGGAACAAACAGTAACGACAACAGAACCGACGACAACGACCACTACAACGACCACCACAACGACAACAACGAGCACGACATCTTCCAAGCAAACGACTAGCAAAACGCTGTCGGAAGACGGTTGGGGTCCGTGGGTCTGATACGGTAAACAAATAAAAGAGGTCCGTAGCATTTCGCTACGGACCTCTTTTTATGTTTGTTGTCAGCGCAAATCTTCCTGTACGCTGATGACACGCAGGGATTTGATGAAATCTTTGTTAGTAGATTGGATTTGTGCTTTTGCCTTGTTTAACGTGTAATCCGCCGTTCCGGTATAAGAATAGTCGACAAGGTAACTGCAGACAAATTCATCTCTTGCCAACAGCCGGAACGAAGCGGTGAGGGTACCGTCTTTGTTGTCGGTAAGGGAAATCAGCTTCGAATCTTCGCCGGGGCCGCCCCAGCCATCCACTTCCTCATAGACAAAATAGCCGTTCTGATAGGTGGCGGAGTCGGGACCGTTGAGGGAATACGATCCCTGTTCTTTCACTTGTGCAAACATTGCGTCGCTTACAGCAAACACTTTACGCATGGTGGAAAGGATTACCGATTCCGGAATGGTATAGTGCGTAATGTAACCGTATTCGTCCGAGAAGGAGGTAAAATATTTTTCGAAGTTGCAGTGATACACACCGTAACTTACGAGCAGGTTGATCGGCAAATTGTCGCTTCCGGTGGAAAAGTGGTCCGACAACATATAGGCGCAGTCAAATTCCAAAAGAGAATAGGTATACGTTTTGGGCTTGGCGGTGGTTGTGGTCGTGGTGGGCGCAGTTGTCGTGGTGGTTGT
>JAZOQQ010000272.1:0-4865 GCA_045656165.1 Acutalibacteraceae bacterium | reverse complement strand
TCATCGTTTTCATCGCAAATTAATTGCTCACCAAAGACATTTGGTTTGTTTTTGATAGGTGGTATGCTGTCGTCGTTTTCGGTGGCGGCGGCATCGCCGATTCGCGTTTTGGCGATTGGGCACAGTTATTCCAACAACGCTACTGAGTTCATTGATGATATTACGGAATCCATGGGCCTTGCCGGTCGATTGGAAGTATATAGTTTATATTACAACGGCTGCAGCTTGAGCCAGCACGTGTCGTTTTACAACAAAAATGAAGCGGTCTACGAGTTGTGGAAGGGTGGCAAAAAAGTCAAAGCGGCCATTACTATGCAACAAGCGTTTGACTTGTATCGCTACGATTACGTAACGTTGCAGCAAGAACCCGGTCAGGCAGCACGATACGGTTCCTTTGAGGGCGTGTTGGGGCAACTTGCCGCCATCGTACACCGTGAAGAATCGCAGGCCAAGCTGCAAATTCATCAGACGTGGGCGTTTTGCCACGATTGTGCCGGTGGGGGACACCAGTACGTGCAATTTGCGTATCCGAGTTCGGATGCGATGTTCGCGGATATTGAAAGCAGTTATGCCAAAGCGGCAAAGGAGATCGGTGCCGTCGGTATTGTGCCGAGCGGGGAAGCCATTCAGTTAGCGAAAAAGTACGGCTATGGAGATGGGCATAACGCCGGTGCGACCGATGCGGTTTTGCAATGCCAAAATAAAATGTTGTATGCGGATTCCATTGACCATCTTAACCAACGCGGCCGATATTTGGCGGCGTGCGTGTGGATCGAGCATTTTCTTGGCAAAGATACCCGTACTGCTACCTATGTAGCACCGGTATTGCAAGAGGATGATTGTGCAAAACTGCGCGAAATCGCACACGAAACGGTGACCGGTGTGAAAGGTCCGCTTCCCACGACTGTGACGAAAGCGGAGAGCACCACCACAACGAACAAGGTGACCACCGAACAGAGCGAAGGCGTGGGTACCACAACGGTTGCGGAAGAGCCGGTCGACACCGGCGCGGACAACACCATGATGATCATGATTCTTGCTGTCATCGGCGTCGGTGTGCTGATTGTTGGTGGCATGGTCACGGTGATTATTGTGTTGCTCAAGAAAAAATAAAGAAACCGCCTTGCTTAGGTAAAAGCAAGGCGGTTTTAATTTTGCTTATAAAACGGTACGCAAGGCGTGCAGGAAATAGGTGGCGGCCAGCAGATCGGCCGCGCCGCCGACCGATAAACCGTGTTTGATAAACACGTCGTCAAGTTGTTCAAGCATTTCGCGATCGGGGTAGGGATTGCGTGACAGCAAATTGCGTACATAGCGGCGGATGCGTTTTGCCGCTGAAGCGCTGCTGCGGTGGATCAGCGTAGTATCGTCGATGGCCGCGATTAAGTGCAACAACGCGGCGCAACCGGCGTCGTTCAGCGAGAGCCCATTGGAAAGACCGGTTTCCAAAATCGGTAAGGCGATCTGTATAACCGAGGGAAATCCCAGTTCTGCTTCGCCGCGAATACCGGTAATGCCGTGCTCGGCAAACAACTTTTCACCGGCTGTAACGGGTTCTTCCAAACCGCTGAGATCTTGTTCTACCAAACCGCGGGTCATGGCGGCCACTTCCTTGCACACGCGTGCCGGATCGGTGCGATGGCGCGGCGTTAAGCGGCCGAGCGCTCCGCAAAGTAATCCCAATGTGAAGATTGCGCCCTTGTGCGTATTAATGCCGTCGGTGGCATCTAACATGCGTTGTTCGGCGGTTTTGCCCGCAAAGCGCAACCGATCAAGCGTAAAGGAAGGCGGTTCGTTGCGACTGTAAATGCCAAGCCGCACACAATGCTTGAAATACGGCCACAAAGCCGTAGCACTGGCGGTGAAGGTGAACATATCCATGTCGGCGTGACTGCCGCTATTGCGGCAATCGCACAAGCCGGGCTTCGGCGTGGTGCACAGTTCGTGAAGCAGACTTTGCACGGCTAAGCGCGCGATCTCTTCTGCGCGACGCTTGACCACCGCATCGTCCAGTAACCGTTCGGTTTTACGCAACAATTCCTCGGTGGAATGGCGGCGTTCACGCGCACAGATTTTCGCCGGTTCGTGGCAAAGCAAACAACGGCGCGGGTCAAAGCCCAGCCGTTCGCGGTCCCAACGAGTGCCGTCGACGTCCCAAACGTCCATATCAAACAAGCGACCGACCGGTAACGATTCCTCAATGTCGGCGGCAACGTGCTTGAGATGAGCGGGCTCACCGTCCACTACGTAAAACGCTTCATAGCCCGCCTTGGTTGTGTGCTGTTCGGTGTGAACCAGCGGCAGACGCTCGGCTTTTAAATGCGTGCGTAACAATTCATCGCCGAGTTCAAATCCTGCTTTAATCAATGTACCCGTCTTTTTATCGCCGACGATATTCATGGTAAAGCAGATGAGCGGCAAATTGTATTTTTTTAGCAGATTCATGCCACGTGCCACACGACGTTCGCGTGCATCCAAAATCGGTATCAGCATGTTGTCACTCCCAAAAAATTCGGCCGATGCCGACGCGTTATGCGCCTGCATCGGCCGTCACCTTATTATATCAGTCTTCGGGCTTGACTTCAAGTTTTAAATCAAAATCGCCGAGTTTATTGACTTTGAAGTTATTTTTCTTATATTCTTCGTAGTCAAACTCTTCCAGTTCATCAATGGCGAGTTTGTGGAACTCATAGAAGTTGTGCCACCATTCGTAGCCGGAACCGAGTTCGGCGTTCAAGTAAGCATCGGCAATGTCACAGCCCATGGCAGGTGCTACGTAGAAAGCGCCCATAGCGAGCACGTTGACGCCGTTGCCGGTGATCGCACGCAGTGCGGCGGGAACACTTTCCACAACGCCGGCGTGAACATGCGGGCACTTGCTGGCAGCGATGTGAATACCCATGCCGGTGCCGCAGAACAGCAAAGCACGCTCAAATTCGCCTTCCGAGATCATCGCGCCGACGCGCAGTCCTACGCGATGGAACATCAGATCGGTATCGTTCGGATCACTGTCGGCTTTAACGCCCATATCGGTGATCTCCCAACCTTTTGCCTTCAGGTGAGCGACGACCGCTTCTTTCAGCGGATAGCCGGCGAAGTCAGCACCTACGACCAGTTTTTTGTCTTTGACGAGTTTCATACATAATTCCTCCCAAAAATTTAATATCATCCAAAGAGTCGCCGCAAAGAGCGTTGATACTCCATTGGGGAAAGACCGGTAACACGTTTGAACGTTTTGGAAAAATAACCGGGGCTTGAGAAGCCAAGCGTTTCGGATATTTTGGACAAAGAACCTGAACGTTCCCGAATCAGTTCTTTGGCGCGCTCGATTTTGGCGCGATTGAAGTATTCGATAATGGTGTATCCTGTCTTTTCTTTGAAACGCGAGCAAATGTAATTTTTGCTGTAATGGAACGTTTCACAAATGGCAGGGATGGATAGCGTTTTATTTAAGTTATCCAACAAATATTTTTCCACCGCTTCCACTAAGTTGGTGGGATTAGCGGGCCCGTTTGCCAAAGTAGACAACGTCAAATCGTTTTTGTCAACGTACTCTTCGCGTAATAACAGAATCAGCAGTTCTTCTAAATAATTTTTTACCAGTTGTCTAGAACCGAACAACGCGTTGTCAAGCGGTGCAATTTCGGTGGCAAATGGATCAATGATCGGCAAGCGGAAAGCATGCCGCGCTTCTCTAATGATTTTTGAAATGACATCACGTGTGGTGGAGGTGATGGTGGCGGGCGAACTGGGAAAAGCCGACAAGGCCTTGCTCTTGCACGTAAAAGACAAAATCAACACGTTGAACATACTGGTGCCGTTGCCGCAAACCGCGTGATGATCGTTCGGGCGAATCAAAACAATATCACCCGTTTGTAAATCGATACGCTCACCCTGACGCGTGAAATAGCAAGTTCCTTTGTCTACGTAAATCAATTCCCAAAAGTCGTGACATTCGCCCGAAAAATAGAAGTCTTTTGGGAATTCGTAATAGAAAAGTGAGTGGATTTTGGTGATGGATAACGAACTGGTAAGCGGTATGGTAGGGAATACCGCGCCGTTATTTTCCATAAAAATCACCTCGCAAACCTTTGAGTTTAGCATAACACTTACAAATCAATTTGTCAATGTCAAAGAAAATAAATGACAATAGTGCAAAACACAGGGCGTATAAGACATTGTAGAAAGCGACGATTTTGTGATACAATATGATCGAACAATCGTAGTGGGTTATTGCCCACTGAAGACCATAAAGCCGCGCATGGCGAAAGGGGTAAGGAGAATGAAAAAAACGCTGAGCTTTCTGCTGGTTTTAGCGCTGGTGGTAACGTCATTTTTGGCGTTGCCGTTGACGGCGTCCGCAGAGGTGTATTATAAGTTGAATTTCACTTCTTCCAACATGGCGTACGACCCGACCAACAATGTTTGGACCAAGTCGGTCGGCGATATGAGTTGCCTGAATTACCCCGGTTATGCGGTTGTGGACAAAGGTGGCGCGGCGGCAATTCGTAAATTTGTTGCGCCGATCGGCGGCACACTCAAGATGGCGTGGGGCAACGGCGTTTATATTGATAACAGCCAAGGCAACTTAACGGGCGCGACCGTCCAGTTTGCCATCACCGACAAGAACGGTCAGATCCTGTTCCCTGCCAATGGCGACGTTGCAACTGTCAAAGAGGGCAAGCCGCTGGCGGTGTCGCTGGAAGTTCGCTCCGTCAAAGCGGGCGATGCTTTCTACTTCGTCATTATGAACCCTTCCGTTGACCGCATGGTTTGCGCGATGAACTTTGGCGTTACCATCGATGCGACCGCTTATACCAATAGCAGCGGTCAACTGTACAGCAATATTCAACAAGGTAATAAAG
>JAZOQQ010000271.1:0-3701 GCA_045656165.1 Acutalibacteraceae bacterium | reverse complement strand
AACGGCCGTGCTTTGCGAATAAAGTCAACATATGATCTAAAAAGCCACAGCCGGTATCGACCGTGCTGTTACCTTTGCCGTCTAAGCACAGCGAAAGTTTAATATCGGTCTCAGCTGTTTTACGAGTGATTTCGGATGTTCTCATATCTTATTCCTCCAAAAGACGCGATAGCGTTTGTATCAGCGTCTGCATTTGTTCATCAGTCCCAATGGTAATGCGGTTATAATCGCGTAACCGCTCCTTGTCAAAGTGTCTTACCAAAATGCCGTTATCTTTGAGTGCCAAATACAAATCTTTGCCACCTATTTTATCGTGTTTGGCAAATACAAAATTGGCGCACGAAGGGATAACGGTAAAGCCGATTTTTTCAAGTGCTTCGGTTGTCCGTTGGCGTGTTTGAATAATACGTTCGCAATTGTCTTTAAAATAAGCGGCATCATCCAAAGCACCGATTCCGGCGGCCATCGTCATGCGGTTGACGTTATAAGGATTGGTTGAGTATTTAACCGTGTTTAAATCGCGAATTAAATCGCGGCAGGCAAAACCAACGCCTAAGCGAGCTCCCGCCATCGAACGTGATTTTGAAAAGGTTTGTGTGACTAACAAATTTGTGTAACGGTGAATGAGTGACACAGCGCTCTGCGCGCCGAAATCCACGTACGCTTCATCCACCACCACAATATTATCGGGATTTGACTGTACAATTGTTTCAATCTCAGAAAGTGGTAATGCAATGCCCGTAGGAGCGTTAGGATTGGCGATAAAAACGGTTTTGCCACAATTTTGGTAATCGGATACTCGCACGGTAAAATCGGCGTTTAGCGGCTTTTCTTCGTATGGTACGCCGTTGAGCGCGGCGAACACCGGATAAAAGCCGTAGGTAATATCCGGAAATACGGCTGGATGCTCGTGATCGCAAAACGCCATAAAGGCGAAATTTAGAATTTCATCCGAACCATTGGTAAACAACATTTCGTCGGGTTCTACGCCAAAAGTTCTTGTTGCTGTTTCTATCAGTAAACGGCATTCGGGATCAGAATAAAGTTGAAGCGTTTTAGCTGCTTCGGTCGCTGCCGTAATCGCCTTTGGCGATGGGGGAAACGGCGATTCGTTTGTGTTAAGTTTAATATACTGCTGATCGTGTGGTTGCTCACCGGGAGTATAGGGTGTCAAAGCAGCATATTTGGCAGAAAAATAACGGCTCACGGGTTTACACTTCCTCCGTACGAATAACAGCGCTTTTTGCGTGAGCATCCAAGCCCTCAGCATGAGCAAAATAGCCAACGTCTTCCGCTACTTTGTTCAGCGCATCCTGTGTGTAATAGGTGTATTGCGTTTTCTTAATAAAATCATCTACCGACAGGGGACTGGAAAACCGTGCGGTGCCGCTGGTCGGTAACGTGTGATTGGGGCCGGCAAAGTAATCGCCCAAAGCTTCGGGACAGTAACGGCCCATGAAAATTGAGCCGGCGTGACGGATCCGATCTAAATAATCAAACGGATTGTCCACGCACAACTCCAAGTGCTCAGGAGCGATCTCATTGGCGATGTCAATGGCTGCCTCAAGCGTGTTTACCACAATGATCTTACCGTTGTTATCAATAGAAGTACGCGCAATTTCCGCGCGCGGCAACAAGGGGATTTGCGTTTCCAGTTCCGCTTGCACGGCTACTGCCAGTTCTTCGGATTCGGTGACCAGTACGGCGCTTGCCAGTTTGTCGTGTTCGGCTTGTGACAGCAGATCGGCTGCCACGTTACGCGCGGAAGACTTACCGTCGGCGATGACCAAAATTTCACTGGGACCGGCAATCATATCAATGGAAACCTTGCCGAACACTTGCTTTTTGGCTTCTGCCACAAAGGCGTTTCCGGGACCTACGATCTTGTCAACTTTCGGAATCGTTTCGGTGCCGTAAGCAAGTGCAGCAATGGCTTGCGCGCCGCCCACTTTGAAGATTTTATCAACACCCGCAACATAAGCGGCGGCTAAGATAACAGGATTAACCTTGCCTTGTGCGTTAGGAGGGGTTACCATGACTACCTCGCGGCAACCTGCAATTTTTGCCGGGATAGAATCCATCAAAACGGTAGATGGATATGCGGCTGTACCGCCCGGCACATATAAACCGGCACGATCAACAGGAATGATCTTTTGACCGATCACCACACCATTTTCGTCATTGATAATAAAACTGTTGCGCACTTGCTTTTCGTGGAATTTCCGAATATTTTGCGCGGCTTTTTTTAGAATTTCTAAAAACTTTGGTTCGACCGCCGAAACGGCCTCTTCGATTTCTTCTTTTGAAACTTGTAACGTGGTGAGGACCGCTTTGTCGAACTTTTCACAGTATTCAAACAGAGCTTTATCACCGTTCTGTTTTACGTTTTCGATAATCTCGGTTACAATATTCTCAACGTTAACCGTAGGCATCGCGCGTGCGAAGATCTCGTCTGCGGAAACTTCACCGTATTTTAAAATTTGGATCATGATCGTTATGCCTCCGTTTGTGCGGCGAGTTCCCGCACCAGTGTATCGATTTGCGAACTTTTAAACTTATAACTGGTTTTATTGGCAATCAAGCGGGCGCTGATCGGAACGATGGTCTCAATTACCGAGAGATTATTTTCCTTAAGTGTTGTGCCGGTTTCCACGATATCTACGATTACATCGGATAGATCTAAAATGGGTGCAATTTCAATAGAACCGTTTAAATGGATAATATCAATGTCGCGCCCTTTGGAACGGTAGTACTGACCGGCAATATTGGCGAATTTGGTAGCGACCCGTAACGTGCGCTTTGGGTCGTCACGAAAACCATTTTCGGCGGCAACCGCCATACGACATTTCCCCATATTCAGATCCAGTAATTCGTAAACGTCCGGCTCATATTCTAACAAAATATCTTTACCGGCAATACCAATATCGGCAGCGCCGCGTTCTACGTAAATTGCAACGTCTGACGGCTTGACCCAGAAATACCGTACGCCGCATGCTTCATTTTCAAAAATCAGTTTGCGGTTGTTTTCACGGATGGAAGGGCATTCAAACCCCGCACGCTCAAACATCGCATACACTTTTTCACCCAACCGACCTTTCGGTAGAGCTACATTAAGCATTGTTTTCAAGGACAGTCACCTCGTTGCCTACTACTTTTAACAGTTGTTTATAGCGGATTCCATCCGCGATCGTGCGTTGTGCGATGACGCGATTACCATCTGCGATCAAGCGAGCTACGTGTTGCTGAAGATTAGTAAGTGTGGTGTTTTCATCATCATACAATAAAACAACATCCACGTCGTAAGGTTGCACAACCGTTTGTAAACGTTCCAACATGTCCGTGTAAACGGCAAAGCCGATTGCACCGGATTTCCGATTCATTTTCCGCATGAGTTTATCGTATTGGCCACCCGATAAGACGCTGCTTGGCAAGCCCTGAACAAACCCTTTAAAAACAAAGCCGTTGTAGTAGTGAATATCATCCACCACAGAAAAGTCAATGCGCAGCATATCTACCTGCGGTAACGCTTTAACTACCTGCTCAAAAGCCTGCCAAGAGGGGAGATCACCCATTATGGCGGCGAGTGAGGAAAGTACGTTACTCGGTTTACCAACGGTGTTGATCACTTGGCAAAGGCGTGCAATGTTTTCTTCGGATACATTGATTTCTTGACAAAGAGCGGTTAATTCGTGCACGTTTTT
>JAZOQQ010000270.1:0-13793 GCA_045656165.1 Acutalibacteraceae bacterium | reverse complement strand
GCCAATTCCGTCACCAAATCCAAGGCGCCCGGCAAACCGGATCTCGGCGGTGCGGATGCTCCTTCCACTCCCGGTAGTGGTTCGGGAAGCGGCGTGATCGGTGGCGATCCCTCTTACACGATTGAATCGCAAACCAATGGTTTTGTCGAAATGAAAGCGCATATGAACGGCTGGTGGTGGGCGGATGCCCAAGGTCAAAACCCGTCTTCGCCGTCATTTGGCATGGCAAATGGTACACATACCCAGCCGCCTGCACCGGGTTATATGACCGCGAGGGGCTATAAAGTTTCCAAGGCGGGCGTTATCAGTTTTGCGGGTACGGTTTTGCTGGATATCAACGCCAATATGGGTGTTGCGCAAAATGCGGATACCATCGGGTTTATGGTTATCGAGAAAAACAGCAATACGGTGTTGTTCCCGTCGGATAAAGCGGAGTTTATGGTGCTCAAAAATACCGAACAAAACCGCACACAACCGACAATGGTCGGCGGCTCGTTTGAAGCCAAGGCCGGCGATGAATTGTTATTCATCACCCGCAATGAAACGAAAGCCGCACACCCCTCGGTTCAGGTGATCATGAACATCTACCGCGATGAAAACGGTACCAAGACAAAAATCGCCAATACGCACGAGGGTTTTTCGGATAAACAGGGTAAAAACGGCTGGCGGTATTACTACGCTTCTATTGCAGGTTTTAAAAAGCCGTCGGTTCCGGCCAAGCCCATTTTTCAACAAGCCGAGCATTTTGAAAGCAGTCAAAATGCGTGGTATCTGTTACCGGAATCGGTGAAAGAAGCCGTTATCGCATCGCATGGTGCTAAGATCGGTCGCGATGCCATTACGGTAACCGAACATGCCGGTGCAGCGATTGGCTATAAAGCCACCAAGGGCGGAAAAGTTAGTTACAGTTTCACGCACGAAGGCGCTCCTGCTGATAAAAAAGTAGGTTTCTGTGTCGTTAATAAACGCACGTTTAAAGCGGCTACCGCCTGGCAATTGTTAGACAGCAAAGCGCAAACCATCAGCGGTTCGTTTACCGCGGCTGTCGGCGATGAATATTTGCTGGTAGTGGCCATGCTCGGCGTGGGTGATCCCGTTACGATTTCGGCAAAACTTACGGTAGGAGGCGCCACGCTCAACCAAGCACTTACCGATAAGCAGGGCAATGCGAACTTGATTTATTATTTCGCACCGACCGATGATATTTGTACACACTTACTTAAAACCAAACGCGAGCAATCGCCGTATCTCAAAGATGGTGAGGTTGGCATGCGCGACGTCGTGTTTGATCCGCATCAACTGACTCAGTTTGACGAAGACAAATGGATGTGGAGTGTAAGCGACTGGGAGAATCCCAGTTCTGACGGATACATGGCAGTACTGATGGAAGGTGCGCAGGTGTCCACTCCTCATTACAGCTTGGTACGTTCGTACGAAGTGCAAAGCGACTGTGTTGTCAGCGTTTACGGCAACATGTTCTCGGAGGTGCCTGCGTTCTTGGGTGCAGCGCCGAACGAAGCGGTTTTTGACATGTTGATTTGTAACGATCGTGGTCAAATCATGTATCCGGAAGACCAAAGCGGATTTTATTCGTTTAAAGCAGGGGATTTGACGGTGGATAAACCCACTGTGATCAACGTATCGACTAAAGCGGCGGCAGGCGATAAAGTGTATGTCGTTTTCCGTAACCGTTCTGATAAAGCGTTTGCTTACTTATACACGCATTTCCAGATTTTCGAAACGCCGGTAGGGGAGAACCCCAGCGTACCGCTGACCGGTGCGGCAGAAGGTTTCTCAGATACGCAGGGCGATAACGGTTGGCGGTATTACTACACCACGAATGACAGTTATCGTTTTGTCAAAGGTACCAAGTTGGATAAAGTCATCACCGGCAACAACCCGACAACGAATGACAAACCGGATACGGATGAAGAAGATACCACCGAAGAAGGTGCAACGAACACGTTGGCGGTTGTGATGTTCTGGGTGTCGGCGGGCATTGACGTGATTTGTATCGCGTTATTGGCGCTCTACATCGTGTGGAAACTGCGCCAAAAGAAAGCGGCAGTTGTCGCGGCTGAGGCACCGACCTCGGTAGAGGAAGAACCGCCCGAAGCATAAATTGTACGAAGGAGGACGTTGTGGGAATGAACGCACGTTTTGTAAAACTCTCGGCGATCGTGACGTCGCTGTGTGTATTGCTGACGCTGACCCTGCCTGCAGGAGCGGTCGCAACGACAGACAGCGAAGTGCAAACGTCGGGTGAACAGGTAACCGCGCCGACCGTGGAAACGGGCTACTATTCGGCGTTGCTGAGCGGTTATTCCCAAAACGGATACCGTGATTACACAGGTGATGCGCTTGTGGCCACCGTCACCGAAGAAACACGGATGACGGAAACCGAACTGGACGGCGAAGTGCATACCGGCATTTTGTGGGATGAAGATACCGACGAAGTGAGTTTCCGTATCAACGTCGAAACCGATGCGCTTTACGATTTCGGCATGGTGTACTATCCGTTGGGCACCAGTGGCTCGGTTATCACGCGTGAACTTCTCATTGACGGTCAGTCCCCTTGTAAAGAAGCAGAAACGCTTGAATTTTTACGCTTCTGGAAAGACGCTCACGCGCCGTTGAAAGATAAAGCAGGTGACGAGGTCAAACCGTTCTCGGAAGAGAAGGCGCGCTTTGAAGATACGCGTTTATTTGACAGCGGCGGCAAATATACCGCACCGTTCAAATTCTACTTAACAGCAGGCGAACACATTGTTACGTTCCGTTACGTTGACGAGCCGATGTTTGTGTCGTCTTTCTACTTAGCCGCTCCCGAATCCCTCGCATCGTACGCCGATGTGATGGCGAAATGGAAGAGCGAAGGCAAAACCGGAAACGGCAAGACGCTTTTGTTTGAAGCGGAAAACTTTGACCGCGTATCGGAAAAGACCGCATCGGTTATCGGTGTGGAAGCCAGCGGCGATCCCTCGGCTTCGCCGTCTTCGCCGTACAACGTTCAGATGAACTACATCGGCGGTGCCGGCTTTAAGAGCGGCAACCAAAGCATTACGTGGAATTTTACAACCGAAACTGCCGGTTATTACAAACTCGGCCTTCGCTTGGCGCAATGGTATAACGACGGTCTACCGTCGTTCCGTCAGATCAAAGTTGACGGAAAAGTACCGTTTGCCGAATGGGATTGTTATTCCTTTACTTACAGCGACAACTGGTATTCCAAAGTAGTGGATAACGCAGACGGCCAACCGTATCTCGTGTGGCTGGAGGCGGGCGAACACACCCTTACCATGACGGTGAAAATGGGTCCGTACGCCGAAATTGAGGAAGTCCTTTCCACCACCACACAGGATATGTCGGCACTCATTCGTCGCATCAAGAAAGTGACGGGCGAAGACCCCGATACCAACTACGATTATGAAATCGTCAAGAATGTACCGGGCGTTTTGGATGACTTAAAAGCAATTGAAAAGAGCGTGCGCTACTGCGAACAAGTATCGTTCGATTTAGCGGGCAAAAAGTCCTCCATGAGCAACAACTTTGATTCCATTGCCAAACAACTGGCGGAACTCATTGAAAAGCCCGACCGCATCCCGAAACGCTTAGGCGATATGGAAACGGCACTCGGCAACCTCGGCACATGGATCAACAGCATCAAAACCAATCCGCTCGGTATTGACAAGATTTGGATTGCCTCGCCCGACGAGGAAATTCAAAACTACAAGGCCTCCATCTTTGAAAGCATTTGGTATGGCATTATCAAGCTGCTTAACAGCTTTACCAAAGACTATCAAAGTGTCAGCGTGGCGGATACCGGCGTGGTGGCCGATACCACCATTGAAGTGTGGGTCGGTCGCGGTACCGAATGGTGCCGTTTGATCAAGCAGTTATCGGATGCCAACTTTACGTCCAAAACGAAGATTGGCATTGACATTAATGTTTTGCCCGCTTCGCAGATCACGACGGCCGGTGTTAACTCTTTGATGTTGTCGGTGGCGGCGGGCACTGCTCCCGACGTGGTGTTGGGCCTCGGCTCCGGCTTGCCGCTGGAATATGCCGCGCGTGATGCACTGGTATGTTTATCCGATTTGGATGGCTTTGACCAAGTCGCGGCGGGCCTGCACGGTGAAGCGTTTAAGCCGCTTGCTTATCGCGGCAAGGTGTACGCGCTTCCCGAAACGGTCAACTTCCGTTGTATTTACTATCGTACCGATATTTTTGATGAGTTAGGGTTGACCCCGCCGGATACGTGGGATGATTTCTACGGCACGACGTTGCCGGCACTTTATCAAAACGGTATGAAATGTTATATCCCGATGCTGTACGATATTTTCCTGTTCCAAAACGGCGGTCAATACTACAGCGAAGACGGACATTCCTCCGCGCTCGGCACGCCTGAAGCGTTTAACGCATTCAAGCAGGTGTGCGAACTGAACATTAACTACAGTATTCCGGTTGCTGCCAACTATTTCACGCGTTTCCGCACGGGTGAAATGCCGATGATCATCGGTCAAGCATCGGATTACGTGTCGTTTATTTCGGCGGCTCCCGAACTGACGGGCAACTGGGCCATCGCGCCGCAACCCGCCACCATTACCGAAGACGGCTTATGCCGTTACAGCAGCGGTTCCACCATCGACTGTGCGGCAATTCTGAGTCAAAGCAATCGCGTGGCGGAATCTTGGCAATTCTTAAAATGGTGGATGTCGGACGAAACCCAAACGAAATACGCTAACGAAATCGAAAACCAAATGGGCATTACTGCGCGCTATTTTTCCGCTAACAAGCAAGCGTTCTCCACGCTCTCTTTCTCGAAAGAAGAGATGGGTGTGATTAACACCTTCTTTGAAAATAACGTAGAGAGTAAAGCGGTTCTCGGCGGGTATTATGCCAGCCGTCACATCACCAACGCGTGGACGCGTTGTGTGGAAAGTGGCGAAGATTTCCGTGATTCATGGGAAGAGGCGGTAGAAGATATTGATATCGAACTTCGCCGCAAACAGGAAGAGTACGGTGTGTACAACGATTAAGGTTCACTAACGAGGGTGAAGGTTATGCAAAAAACAGGTGGGCGTTCCTTTCTGAAAAAAGTGAATACGTATAAGACCGGCACGTTGTTCGTGTTACCGTTCTTGGTGTTGTACTTGGTGTTCGTTATTGCGCCCATCGTGGTGGCAATTTTCCTGAGCATGACCAACTACAACTTGTTTCAAACGCCGGACTTTGTGGGCCTTAAAAACTATGAACTGCTGTTCATGGGAGACGACGTGTTTATCACGGCGGTCGCCAACACGGCGATTTTTGCCGTGGTATCGGGCCCCATCGGTCTGATTGCTTCGTTTTTGTTTGCGTGGATCATCAACAAAGCACCGTTCAGCAAGACGTTTTCGCTGTTGTTCTATGCGCCGTCGCTGACAAGTTCCATTGCCATGTCGGTAGTGTGGATGTATTTCTTCTCCGCTGACCGTTACGGCTTGATCAACAACGTGTTGTTCAATCTCGGTCTTATTAACGAACCGATCTTATGGAACACCGACCCCGATACCATCTTACTGGTGATTATCGTGATTTCCGTGTGGATGAATATGGGTTCGGGCTTTATGGTGTTCTTGGCGGGTCTTAAGAACACGTCGCAAGAACTGCAGGAAGCCGGCCAGATCGACGGTATCGGCAACTCGTTCCAAGAACTAGTCTATATCATCTTGCCGCAGTTGCGTCCGCAGATTTTGTTCGGCATTATCAACGCGGTGGTTAACTCATTTGGTGTCTTTGATATCGCCTTGGTCGTAGCGGGCTTACCCAGCCCGGATTATGCGGGTCATACGATTGTCGCGCACCTATACGACTATGCGTTTATCCGCTATGAGATGGGTTACGCGGCTGCCATTTCGGTGGTACTGTTCCTGTTCACCTACGGCATCGGTCAGTTAGCCATGAAATTCTTGAGTGGTAAGGAGTGATACACGATGTCGGTTGAAAAAGGACTTAAAATCCGTCTGCGTGACGGCAAAATCGGGCGTCTTTCCTTCGGCAAGTTCGTGGGCTTCTTACTGTTGACAGCCGTGGCGGCGTTTATGGCGTTACCGCTGGTATACGTGGTAGTAACTGCCCTCAAACCGCTTAACGAGTTGTTTTATTTCCCGCCGCGTTTCTTTGTAGAATCGCCCACGCTCAAAAACTTTAAAGATTTGTTTTTGGCATTAGACGGTTTAGACGTACCGTTTACCCGTTCGCTGTTTAACAGCGTGTTCGTCACCGTAACGGTGGTATTGCTTGTTATTTTATTGACGTGTATGGCGGCATACGGTCTTGTCAAACATAAAGTACCGTTTGCCAACTTCATCTTCTCGCTCATCTTAATGGGCATGATGTTCTCGCCGTACGTCATCCAAATCCCGAACTACCTGATCGTAAACGGTTTGGGCATGGTGGACTCGTACTGGGCACTGATTATTCCGAAGATTGCCGTAGCGTACAACCTATTCTTAGTCAGGCAATTCGTGCAACAAATCCCCGACGCTTTTTTGGAAGCGGCGCGCATGGACGGCGCGAGTGAAATGACGATTTTCTTCAAGATCGTGATGCCGTCCCTCAAACCCGTTGTGGCGACGTTGGCTGTGTTCTCGTTTGTCAGCAACTGGAACGACTTCTTCACGCCGTTGATTTTCATTCAAAACGAAGCCCTTAAACCCTTGCCCTTGGCGATGCAAATGATCTCGTCGGGCAACTCCATCGCCCGTGCGGGCGCGGCCAGTGCGGCCACCTTCATCACGGTGTTGCCGACGGTGCTGATTTATATCTTCCTGCAAAAGAACGTGGTGGATTCCATGGCGTATTCCGGTATTAAATAATAATGTATAAAAGGAGTGATATGGCGTGAAGCGTTTGAAACAAATCGCAACCGTATTGCTGGTAACGGTTATGCTGGTTAGCTGCTTTCCTATGACGGCAGGCGCCATCAACTCCGGTGCCGAGCATTCGTATATGGTGGAAGAGAATTACGATTCTCAGATTATCCCGAAAGCGTATAATTTCGATTATGCGATCGGCGGGACCTTTGACGGCGTAGCACTCAGCACTCCGCAAGACTTGTTTGTCAGCGAAACGGGCGAGTTGTACATTGCCGATACCGGTAACAACCGCATTATCCGTGCCAACGCCAAAGGCGAAGTGGTCGGCATTTACACCAACGAAGCGCAAAAGACCTTTAACGGTCCGAAAGGCGTTTTCGTTGACAAAGAGGGATATATCTACGTTGCGGATACCAACAATAAACGCTTGGTCAAAATGACAGAGGATGGCACTTTCGTAAAAGAGATCGTGCGCCCCGAATCCGACCTGATCAGCGATGACATTTCGTTTGAGCCCACCAAGTTGATGGTGTGTGACAATGGACTGATCTACGTGATCGTCGGCAAGGAATTTATGAGTATCACGCAGGATAATGAATTCCTCGGTTATTTCGGTGCGGAAGACCTGCCGTTCTCGTTATCGAACATGTTAGTCAGCATGTTCGCCTCGGATATTCAAAAACAGAAACTTACCAAAAAGCAACCGTCGGCATACAACAACTTCACGCTCGGCAGCGATGGGCTGGTGTATGCGGTTGCCAACAAAACCACCGGTCAGATCAAAAAGATCACGTCGGTCGGTGAAAACATTTACAAAGAACAATTCTACGGGGAATATGTATTCAACCAAAGCAACGTGTTAGTCGCCCCGACCTACACCGACGTAGCGGTTGACGATCACGGTATTATTTTCGTGTGCGAAACCAATTCCCGTAAAATTTATCAATACGACCGCAAAGGCAATTCGGTTTCGGTGTTCGGCGGTGCCGGCACCACCGAAGGGTATTTTTCTATGCCGGTCGCGGTAGATATCAACAGCGCGGGTCAAGTATTTGTGTTGGATGCTGACCGTGGGCAAGTGCAAGTATTTACGCCTACCCATTTTATGGCGCAGGTGCTGAAAGCATTGGATCTGTTTGAAAACGGTGAATATGACAAAGCATACGATGCGTGGTACGAGATCTTCCGCTTGAACGCCGGATATCCGTTGGCACATAACATGCTGGGTACCATTGAATTTAAACGTAAGAATTACCGCGAAGCGATGGATCATTTTGAGATCGCCAATAACCAAGAAGATTACGGCGAAGCGTACGGCGAACTGCTACACGACCTGTTCACCCGCAATTTTGCGTGGGTTGCAATCGGGTTGATCGTGCTGGTGTTTGTGGGTGCGTGGGGCCTTGGACGGCTGAAAAAGCTGGTGGATAAGTGGAACAGACAACTGCTTCACATTACCAGAGACGGTGATTGATTATGAAGAGTATTAAAATGTGTGCACAAGCACTCTTTCATCCGTTAGACTGTTTTGATCTTGTTAAACGTGACCGCGATCATACGCCATGGCTGACCATGATCGTGATTTGGGTGTTGGCGGCGCTGTGCCAGTTGGCAAGCGTGTACCTGACGGCATTTGCCGTGAATCCCAATTTGCCGGATGACTCCAACTTATTGTTATTGTTGGCATTGATCTTCGTACCGCTGTTTTCATGGGTGGTAGGTTCGTATTCCACCACGACGCTGATGGGCGGCGAAGCCAAGTTCGCGGAATCCTTAACCGGCGCGACATACGGTCTGGTACCGTATATTGTGACAACGCCGATCCTTATCGGCTTGTCATACCTGCTGTCGGGTAATGCGGCCGCTCTGTATGATACGTTACTGGTACTGGTACTCGTTTGGGTGATCGCGCTGGAATTTGTCGCGTTCATGCGTTTAAACGACTATCCCTTTTTAAAAGCGTTGGGTGTGGCGTTTGCGGGTATCGTAGCCGTCTTGCTCATTTGGGCAGTCGTCATTTTATTGTTTGTTTTTACCTATCAGGCCTTCTTGTTTTTTAAAGAAGTTTATATGGAACTGAAAAATCAGCAATTATTCACGTAAAGGAGGGGCTTACCCGTGTTGACGGTACGTAAACTGGCGGCAATATTGTGTTGCCTGTGTTTATTGCTTGGTTTGGCCGGCTGTAGCGGGCAGGCCATTCAGGCGGAACTGTTTTTCGCCGAAAACGATGTTCATGCAAACGCACCGGTATGGGAACCGACGGAATTGACGCTTATTGCCGATAACGGCACGTATACGATGGAATACGATCCGGCTGAGGAGCGTGTCAACTTCCGTTCAAAGGAAACCGCCGAACTGTTGTGGTCGACCGGTGTGACCGAAGAAGAATACGGTCAGAGCGTTGAAAACAAAATGACGCTCAAGGCCTTAAAACAACTGATCAACTTAAAGTATACCGATTTCGGTAAACGCAGTGGTGCGGTACATAACGCGAGCAACGCCTGCGAAACGACGTTACGCAAACTGGAAAACGGTATCCGTTTTGATTTTGATTTTGAAGATTATGACATTCAGCTTTCGTTGGAACTGACCTTAACCGAAAACGGTTTTACGGCGTTTATCCCGAAAAAATCGATGGATGAAAGCGGTAAATTCAAAATTGCCGGTATGGATATTTTACCGATGCTCGGTGCGACACCGACCGGCACGGACGGCTATATTTTCATGCCCGACGGTTGCGGTGCTATTTATCGTTTCGGAAAGCCGGCGGCGGGAGAAAACATGCTGTCGTTGGATATTTACGACGATATGTTGATCGATCTGGACAAGGCGACGGAAACTGCGGCGGCAGGTCAATGCAAAGCGTCGGCACCGGTATTCGGCATTAAACAAGCGCAAAAGGCGTTGTTTGCCAACATGGTATCGGGTGAAGAAATTTGCTCCATCATTCTGCAGACCGACGGTGGTGTCTATAAAGCCAACCGCGCGTATGCGGCGGCGCGTATTCGCAAGCAATATGCGATGAAAGCTGCCAACGGCAGCGAGGTTTACGCATACGAAAAAGAAAATTACGCGAGTGACATCCGCATTGAATACACGTTCTTAAACGGCGAAAATTGCGGATACAGCGATATGGCGAATGCATACCGTTCGTATTTAACCCAAAACGGCAAACTGAACAAAACGGTGAAAGCTGCAAACACGTACCCGTTGGCGGTGGATTTCCTGTTTGGCGTACAAAAGGAAACCATGTTGTATAACGAAACGGTGACCACTGCGACGTTTGATCAGACCGCCGAGATGATTCGTGAACTTGCCGAAGGCGGGGCTCCCGTTACGAATAGTATTTTGTACGGCTGGCAGGGCAATGGGTATTATGCGTATCCGTCGTCGAGTACGATTGCATCTGCGGCAGGCGGTAAAAGCAAATTAAGCGCGCTGACCGCATCCGCAAAGCAAACGTCTTTCTATTTACTGCAAAACTACGTTAACGCAACGGTCGGTCAAAAAGGGTTTTCCACCTATACCGACGTGGTGTATCAGATTGACAACATACCGCTGACCGACGAGGAAGAGGAACGGTACCTGTTAAACCTCGGCACACAGCGCGGTCGTCTGCAAAAAGATCTGCGCACCTGTCAGGCGGTCGGCGCCGGTTTAGCGACCGAGGGTATCGGCAGTTTGTTGTATGAGGATTATGAAAAAACGCGCCGTGTTACGCGTTACGGCTTTAAACAACAAGCCGCAGACGTTCTGAAAACCGCGCGCGATGCGCAGGTAAAGACGGCATCTGACGGTTTTGCGCCGTATCTGTTGGCGCATACCGATTACGTGTTTAATCTAACGGCCGACAGTTCGCACTATATGTTACTGGACGAAGACGTGCCGTTCTTGCAAATGGTGTTGCACGGTTACGTTGCGTACAGCGATGCGACACCCGGCAACCTGTCGGAAGATCTGCTCAATACCAAATTACATTGGGTGGAATACGGCTATATGCCGACCTTTATGCTGACCTATCAAAACAGCGATCAACTAAAGGACACCGATTTCAATTTATTGTTCTCATCGGAGTATGCGCTGTGGAAATCCGAAATTACGGCGATCGGCAAAGAATTCACCGATCGACTCAGCACGGTATATGACCGTGAAATGCTCCGTCACGAGAAACAGGACGGTGTGGCGCGCGTGGAATATGCGGGCGGCACAACCGTGATTATCAACTATAACGAAACCGACATCACGGTCGGTGACACACTGGTCAAAGCCCGCGATTATGCGGTCGTTCGATAACACAGGAAGGGGAAACCGGTATGAAGAAGCACCAAGACGGTTTGCAGAGAAGAAAAGCGATCGTCGGATATACCTTTATTGCGCCGTGGATCATCGGCTTTGGTTTGTTCTGCCTGTTTCCCGTCGTGTATTCGCTGATCTTTAGCTTTTCCGAGATCCAAGACCCCACCAAGTTCTCGTTTAACATGGTAGGTTTTGACAATTATCGGGATGCTTTCCTCGTCGATACTGAATTTTTACCGAAATTCTTGCAATCTATCGGCGACACGTTCATTAATTTGATATTAATTCTCTTTTTCTCGTTTTTTATTGCGATTATTATCAACCGCAAGATCCGTATGCGCGGATTTTTCCGCGTAGTCTTTTTCTTGCCTGTTATTTTGGGTACCGGCTTTATCTTGGATCAGATCCTCGGTGAGAACCTGCAAGAGCAATCCATCAACGTGGTGCGTGAACTGCTTTTCTCGGAAGAAGTGGTGCGCAGCGTGCCGACCGAGTTTTTGGAAATGGTGCAAGAACTGCTCAATCGTATTACGGTGGTTCTGTGGAATTCCGGTGTACAGATTCTGCTGTTCTTAACCGGTCTTCAAGGCATTTCCAGCAGTATCTATGAAGCGGCGCGTGTGGACGCGGCAGGCGAATGGGAACAGTTTTGGCTGATCACGTTACCGCTGATGTCGCCTATGATTTTGCTGACTATCGTGTACACGGTGGTATCAAGCTTTACCAATTCTTCGAATGAAGTGTTGGCCTATATTTTAGAGATCGCGTTCAAGAAAAACGACTTGGAACTGTCGTCGGCAATGGGCTGGATCTATTTCCTGTTCATTATTCTCTTTGTCGCATTGACCTTTGTGCTGATGCGCAAGCCGATTGACCGCGCATCCAATCGCTAATAGGGGGGACGGAGATGAAACAATTGCAGTTGCAGTCGCTTTCCCGTCGCGTGACCCCGAAAGCGATCAAAAACATTGTAGCCAAGATCATTTTATATTTAATGCTGATCGGTTTGGCGTTTGTGTTCTTACAGCCGTTTATCTACATGTTGGTAAACTCGTTTAAGACCTACACCGACGTGATGAACATATCGATCAAATGGATTCCGCGCGAAGGCACGTTAGAGAACTGGAAACTGGCGGCCGAAGCGATCAACCTCGACACGACGTTTTTCAATTCGTTGATCGTGACGTTGACCTCGACACTGGGGCACTTGCTTTCCTGTTCGTTTGTGGCCTACGGCTTTACGCGGTTCCGTTTTCCCGGCAGAGGTTTGTTATTCGGTTTCGTCATTTTCAGCATTGTGGTGCCGATTCAAACGCTTAGCGTACCGCTGTATATGCTGTATTCCAACTTAGACTGGATCGGCACGTATTTGCCGATGATCATTCCGACGTTTGTAGGTATGGGTCTGAACGGCGGTATCTTCATCTTCCTGTTCCGTCAGTATTACTTAAGTTTGCCTTCGTCGCTGGAAGAAGCGGCGGCGTTGGACGGCTGTAGCGAATACGGTACGTATTTACGCATCATTTTGCCGTCAACCGGCTCGACCATGTTGGTGGCATTCGTGCTGTCGTGTGCATGGCATTGGAACGACTTCTTTGAACCGGGCATGTACATCAACAACACCAAACGGTATTTACTGCCGCAGATGTTGCCGTCTATGTACGATTTCTTTGAAAAACTGGATGTCAACACCACGCAAGAATCGTTAGAAATGGCGATGAAATACCACACGGGCGTTATCATGGCGGCTACTCTCATTTGCGTGATTCCGCTGCTTGTTATGTTCTTGTTCTTAAACAACAAGTTCATGCAAGGTATTGAACGCACCGGCTTGGTTGAGTGATTGAAAAGAAAAGGGAGTGATGTTTTTGAAAGCACTGTTTTCTAAAAAAGAAGCCATATTGTTAATCGGATTGGCAGTTGTGGTGGTATTCTCTTCTGTTTCTTCGTTGTTTTTAGGTTTACAGTTGAGTAAAACTAATCAAGGTACGGAAAACAGCCTGGTTGATGCGGATGGCGTGATCACGCGTGCGGATATTCAAAAAACCGAAACGAATTACGCCGACCAGGATTTTTCCGACAAAATCAAAAACGGTGTGTTAAACGTTGCCGATTGCGGTGCTCAGGCAAATAGTTTGTACGATTACGGGGCGTTGATTCGCTCGGCACTACGTACGGTTATTAATAACCCCGGTACCGTTTTGGAGTTTGAAGAAGGCATATATTACGTATCGCCGGTCTCTCCTGAATCCGATTACACCTTTGATTTTTGTGAGGATGAAGTTAAAGATCTTCATGTGCGCGGCAACGGTTGTACCCTTATGCTTTTAGACACCTACGTGGGAGGCTTTGGTCTAAAGAATTCCAAAAACGTGGTGTTTGAAAATATGAAAATCGACTGCTTGGAAGCACCCTTTATTCAGGGCGTTGTCAAGGAATACGATAAGAAAACCAACTTAATGACAGTCGAAACGGACAGACCTTCTACCATATTTGATGATTCGCGATTGGATGAACGCATACAAACCTGTTTCGGTACGATACGCAATAAAAACAATCCCAATCTTTTGAAGGCCGAAGCTAATAACTACTTCCACTTCATCGATGTTAAAAAGTTGGGCGAAAAGGAATATC
>JAZOQQ010000269.1:0-2699 GCA_045656165.1 Acutalibacteraceae bacterium | reverse complement strand
CTCGGGATGATTCCTGTTGTGTGGGTGGCGTTGTTGATCGCACCGCTACTCGACGGTGGTTTGGTGAAAATCGTGACTGAGTTCCCAACGGCGATTGAGAACCCGTTTCATATTGTGTGGTGTAAGGACAGTTTGACGACTGTCCTTATTTTTTTATTCTCATATGGCATGGGCATCGGGATTTACTATTCCACACGCCGTCACTACCGTCGTGGTGAGGAACACGGCTCTGCCAAATGGGGTGACGCATTGGCATTGAATAAGAAATACCGCGCGAAACCCCCAAGTCCTAACAAGATCTTCACGCAGAATGTGCGCATGGGACTCAATGGCAAGAAACACCGCCGCAATCTGAACACCGTTGTGGTCGGCGGTAGTGGTGCGGGTAAAACCCGTTTTTTTGCCAAACCGTGTTTGTATGAGAGTTACACCGCCGGCAAGGACGGTGCGTTTTCCTCGTTTGTGTGTTTGGATCCGAAAGGCGAATTGGTACGCGATGCCGGACATTTGCTGGAAGAGTGCGGTTATGAAATACGGGTGTTGGATCTTATCAATATGCATAAGAGCCATTGTTATAACCCGTTTGTGTACCTGCGTGATGACAACGATGTTCAGCGCCTTGTGACCAACCTGTTCAAATCCACCACTCCGAAGGGAAGCCAAAGCAACGATCCCTTTTGGGATTCGGCCGCATCGATGCTGCTGATGGCGTTGGTGTTCTTTTTGCATTATGAGGCGCCCGAGGAAGAACGCAACTTCCCGATGGTGATGGAACTGCTTCGTGCCGGTGAGGTGAAGGAAGATGATGATTCGTATGAGTCGCCGCTGGATATTCTGTTCCAACGGCTCGAGATGAAAAATCCCGATCATATCGCCGTGAAGTATTACCGCGATTATCACAGCGGTAGTGCGAAAACACTCAAATCCATTCAGATCACCCTTGCCGCACGACTTGAGAAATTCAACCTCACGTCGCTTGTCAGCTTAACGGCAACCGATGAACTCGACTTGCCGAGCCTCGGTGAAAAGAAGGTGGCGTTGTTTGCGCTGATCCCCGACAATGACACCTCGTTCAATTTCTTGGTATCGATTTTATATACGCAACTGTTTCAGCAGTTGTTCTACCTTGCCGACCACAAATACGGTGGGGCATTGCCCGTACCCGTTCATTTCTTGATGGACGAATTTGCAAACGTGTCGCTGCCCGATGATTTTGACAAGATCCTCTCCGTGATGCGTTCGCGTAATGTGTTTGTGTCGATCATCCTGCAGAACATCGCACAGTTGAAAGCGTTGTTTGAAAAACAATGGGAATCTATTATGGGCAACTGCGATGAATTTCTGTATCTCGGTGGTAATGAGCAAGGCACACACAAATATGTGTCCGAACTTCTCGGCAAGGCAACCATCGATACCAACACCTACGGCAAGAGCCGCGGACACAGCGGCAACTATTCCACCAACTATCAAAACGCAGGGCGCGAGCTGATGACACCCGATGAGGTGCGTATGCTCGACAACAGCAAAGCGTTGTTGTTTATCCGCGGTGAGTATCCCGTGATGGATGATAAGTTTGATATTCTCAAACATCCCGGAGTGTCGATGACACCCGACGGTGGAGCGAAACCGTATCTGCACGGGCAAGCCGATGCGGCGGTTGCACAGTTGACGTGGTGGCGTGTTCCTGCCTCGAAAGCAACCGAAACAGAAGAACCCGACAATGAGGACAACGAGTATGAATTGTTGTCCAATGACGAACTGGAAGCTATATTTTTATCTGACTGATTGGAGGAAATCACTATGAAACGAAAGAATAAGAAAACCACATCGCCGCTGACACTCAGCCGCAAAAGCCGTAAGCTGTTCGGTGTGTATGCGGTGGTGGTGCTATTGCTGTGCATCAGCGTCTTTCCCGTGTCGGCGGCAACCACCGATCCGTTAACGGTCATTAACAACCTGTCCACTTTTATCTTTGCTCTCATCCGCGGCATTGGTCTGATCTTGCTCGGCTGGGGCATTGTGCAAGTCGGTATGTCGCTCAAATCGCACGATCCTTCGCAAAGAGCCAACGGCTTTTTGACGCTCGCTGGCGGTGTGGTTATCACCTTCGCCAAAGAGATTTTGGATCTTATCACCGCGTAATCTCAGTATGGAAAACGGGACGAAACCACGGCGTTTCGTCCCGCTTTTCGCTGAAAGGAGGGTTAAACAATGTCTGATAACTGGGTTGTACAGAATCTTGAAAATGCGCTGGATACGTGGAACGGCAAACTGGCGGAAATATGGACGCTCATATTGCAATCGCCCGACGAATTTAAGGGCGGTACCATCTGGAATGTCATTCAAAACATCCATGCCGCTGTACAAGGTATCGGACTGGCACTTGTGGTGCTGTTTTTTATTATCGGTGTGATGAAAACGTGCGGCTCGTTTGCCGAACTCAAAAAGCCGGAAGTGGCGATCAAGATGTTCATCCGCTTTGCGATTGCCAAAGGTGTGGTCACTTACGGCTTGGAATTGATGATCGCACTCTTTTCCATTGTGCAAGGCTTGATCGTCGAAATCATGAACGCGGCAGGACTCGGTAGCGTGGGGTATACCTCTTTGCCTTCCGAAATCGTGCAAGCCATTGAAGATTGCGGGTTCTTTGAAAGTATCCCCTTGTGGGCGGTCACGCTAATCGGTGGTCTTGTTGTCAC
>JAZOQQ010000268.1:0-10605 GCA_045656165.1 Acutalibacteraceae bacterium | reverse complement strand
CGCCAAAGCAGACGGCTTCGTCGTGCCGCCCGGAAGCGGTATCGGCAACGTCGGCTACATCGTCAACGAGTTTATCAAGCGCGGCGGTAAGGACTTTACCATCGAACCGCACCTGACCGTGTTCAAGGGTCTTGCCGACCTCGAACAGGAAGGCGACAAGAGCCAGATCGGTGAGTTCCAATATCCCGATGCAGACACCGCGTTTGACGTCGCGTGCAACGCGTTCAAGGGAGTGATCGGTTGATGCGCATCGGAGCTCAATTTTTCACGTTGCGTGACTTTTGCAAAACTACCGAGGAATTTGCCGAATCACTAAAAAAAGTGGCGGATATCGGCTACCGAACAGTACAGATTTCCGGCACCTGTGAATACGATCCCGCATGGCTGAAAGCGGAACTGGATAAAAACGGTCTTTCGTGTGTGCTGACCCACATTCCGAAAGATACGTTGGTTGCCGATACCGCAACCGTGGCCAAAAACCACGACGTGTTCGGCTGTCAGTACGTGGGACTCGGTTATTTTCTGTTTGAAGAAGGCAAACCGGAAGCGTTGGAGGATTTCTTGTCCACCTTCGCACCGGTTGCTCAAACACTTTCTGATAATAACAAGTATTTTATGTATCACAACCATGCGCGTGAATTTATCAAGTTTGATGGTAAGGTTGTGTTGCAACACATGGCGGAACGCATTCCGGCGGAACACATGGGGTTTACGTTGGATACGTTTTGGGTGCAGGCAGGCGGTGGTGATCCCGCTTGGTGGATTGAGCATTTAGCCGGTCGTGTACCGTGTATTCATTTAAAAGACTTTGCGTACGACAAGAAAATGGCGGTCGTCGGTGAAGGTAATATCAACTTTGACCGCGTGTTTGCCGCCGCGGAATCTGCGGGCACGCAGTACATGCTGGTTGAGCAGGACGACTGTAACGGGGAAGATCCGTTCGATTGTCTTGCACGCAGTTATCGGTTCTTAAAAGCCAACGGCTTTGAATAAGGGGGAAATCAATATGGAAAAAATCAAACTGGGTATCATCGGTCTTGGTAACATGGGTTCCAACCATGCCAAGAACATTAAAGAGGGCAAATGCCCCGAAATTGAACTGGTCGCGGTTGCGGATATCAACCCCGATCGTATCGAATGGGCAAAACAGCAAAACTACGCCGAAAACATCGCGTGGTTTGACGATGCCATCGCTATGTTGGACAGCGGTCTGGTCAATGCGTGTATCGTGTCGGTACCGCACTATGACCATCCCACCTATGCGATTGAATGTATGAAACGCGGCATTCACGTTATGGTGGAAAAACCGGCCGGTGTGTATACCAAACAAATTCGTGAAATGAACGAAGTGGCCGATGCTCATCCCGAAGCGGTATTCGGCATGATGTTCAATCAGCGCACCAACTGCGTGTACCGCAAGTTGCGTGAACTGGTTCAGTCGGGTGAATACGGCGAGATCCGTCGCACCAACTGGATCATCACCGACTGGTACCGTCCGCAAGCGTACTACAATTCGGGCGGATGGCGCGCCACCTGGTCGGGTGAAGGCGGCGGCGTTTTGATGAACCAATGCCCCCATCAGTTAGACCTGCTTCAGTGGATCTGCGGTCTGCCGGTGAAAGTGCAGGCACAGGTGCATTTTGGCAAATGGCACGATATTGAAGTCGAAGACGACGTGACCGCTTACCTGGAATATGAAAACGGTGCCACCGGTGTGTTCATCACCACCACGGGTGATGCCAGAGGTACCAACCGTTTTGAGATCCAAATGGATAAAGCCAAATTCGTCGTGGAAAACAATCAGTTGGAAGTGTACGAATTTGCTATGGATGAGCCCACCTTCTCCAAAACGTGTGAGGAACCGTTCGGTGTTCTGAAATCCACCAAACTGGACATTGAAACCGACGGTCTGAACCCGCAACACCACGGCGTTCTCAACGCATGGGCGGATGCGATCTTACACGGCGGCAAGCTGGTTGCCGACGGCCGTGAAGGTATCCGTGGCGCGACGTTATCCAATGCTATGCACCTCTCGTCCTTCCTCGGCAAAGCCGTGGAACTGCCGTTTGACGAAGAACTGTATTATAACGAGTTAATGAAGCGCGTTGCTACCTCACGCCGTAAAACGGAAGTTAAGACCGTGTTTGCCGATACCAGCAACACGTTTGCCGGTAGTAAATAAGGAGAGTGAGCAAGCATGCGTTACGGAGTATGCAGACCGTATAAAGATGCGGCATTTGTCAAGGAGTGCGGATATGATTACATTGAGCCCGCCCTGTGTGAAATAGCCGGCATGAGCGACGAGGAATTTGCCGCGTGCAAGGCCTTCTTGGAAGAAGTCGGTATCAAAGCCGAGGTACTCAACTGCTTTTTCCCCGGTGGGTATCCGTTGGTCGGCCCCGATGTTGACCGTGCGAAGATTGCCGCATACGTAGATAAAGCGGTTGCCCGTGCGTACGAACTCGGCGCTGAAATTTTAGTGCTCGGCAGCGGCGGCAGCCGCAACATCCAAGAAGAATGGGACCGCGCCGCGTGTGAGGAACAGTTTATTGAGATCGCACGCGAGATCGGCAAGAAAATGGATGCTTACGGCATGCGTTTGGTCATTGAGCCGCTCAATCGTAAGGAAACCAATTTTATCAACACCGTTATGGACGGTGCCGATATTGCGGGTCGTATCAGCCGCCCCAATGTCAAAACGATGGTGGACTTCTTCCATCATAGTTTGGTCGGTGGTGAGCCGTATCAGCTTTTGTGGACGAAAGATCAGATCGGCTATATGCACATTGCTCGGAATAATCCCGATCGTCACGTCCCTTACGAAGAAGATATGGAGGATGTCCGTCACTGGGCGTTCGCAACTAACGAGATCGGCTACAACTCTCGCTTGTCAGTGGAAGGCACCTTTGTTGATTTCCAAGCAGATGCAAAAGGCGTGCTGGAACGCATCCGTGAATTTGATACCGTCCGTTCGCAAAAACAGGTGACGGACGATCTCATCGAAATCACCTCGTTTGAACTGGCGGGTAAACTGCCGAATCCCTTCGTATTTGATGACGGCACCCCTGTCACCAAACCCGAAGAATGGCCGCGCCGCCGCGCCGAGATTTACAAAACTTCGGTAGAATTGCAATACGGCACGATGCCGCCCAAACCGGAGATCTTGGAGGTGCTGCCGACCGGCAGTGCCACACCTGTCTGCAACTATCTGATCAAAACCGGCACCAAAGCCCATCCCATCTACATGCAGATGACGGTGATGAAGCCGGAAGGCAACGGCCCGTTCCCGGTTGCAGTTGACGGCGATCTGTGCTTCCGCTATCCGTGGGATCAGGAATTTATCCGCACCTTTACCGATAACGGTGTAGCACTTGCGCTGTTTAACCGTACTATGCTGATGCCCGATCGTCAAAACATCGGCCGCGTCGGTCCTTTGGTGGAAACGTATCCCGACGGTGACTTCGGTGAGATCGCCGCTTGGGCGTGGGGGTATTCTCGCTGTGTGGATGCTTTAGAAACGCTGTCGTATATTGATACGAGTTGTGTGGCGGCGGTTGGGCATTCTCGTGGCGGTAAAACCGCTTTGCTTGCGGGCGCATGTGACGAGCGGTTTACCATCGTCAATCCGAATGAGGGTTGCGCAGGCAGCACCAGTTGCTACCGTTTGCGTGTGGAAGCGATTCGCGAAGACGGTCAAACGGCGGTGTCTGAACAACTGGAAGATATGTTCAAAAACTTCCCGTTGTGGTTCAATCCGAAACTGGCCGAGTATATCGGCCGCGAGCAAGACTTGCCGTTCGACTCGCACTACTTAAAAGCTATGGTTGCACCGCGCATTTTACTTGACGGTGAAGCCGCCAGCGATATTTGGGGTAACCCTGTCGGTTCGTATCTGACGACGCAAGCCGCCACCGAAGTGTTCAAATTCCTCGGTGCAGAAGATAACGTCTACTGGTACAACCGTCGCGGTTATCACTACCACAAGATTGAAGACGTGGAACGCTTGGTCAACGTGATTCGTCACGTGTATGACGATGTCGCTTTGAAGGATGGGTTCTTCACCTTGCCGTTCAAAGCCCCTGACCCGATCTACGACTGGTCTTGTCCCGCTAAATAAACAAAAAAGCAAGATTCGGATGACACCGAATCTTGTTTTTTTATGTGCGGTATGATATGATACAATACAAGAAAATACCTGTAGGGGGATTTGTATGAGAACCATCACATCACTCAACAACGTGTGGCAATTTCATAAAGGGGATATCGAAGTCCCGTTCCCGACCGATAAAAACCCGGTATATATGCAAAGTCAGGTCATCCGCAAAAACATCGGGCCCGCCGCGTTCCATTATTACGACGTGGATAACGGCGTGGGTGATGGTTCCGAAGAAATGCACAACGAAGGATGGCGCCGCATCAACGTTCCACACGACTATATTGTCGCGCAACGTCCGGTGGAAACCGAAAACAATACGCTCGGCTTTTTCACCTACGATAACGCGTGGTACCGCAAACATTTCACCGTTCCCGAAGAGGCACGCGGCAAACGCGTAACACTGGAATTTGACGGCATTGCGGGTGAATCCACCATCTGGCTTAATGGTTGTCTGATGGGGCATCACTATTGTCGGTATACCTCGTTTGAAATTGATATTTCCGATACCTGCCGTTTCGATGAAGAAAACGTCATTGCGGTGTACGTGAACGGCAAATGCTTTGAGGGTTGGTGGTATCAAGGTGCCGGTATCTACCGCGATGTACGCATGGTGGTGACCGAGCGTGTTTCCATCGATCAGTACGGTGTGTATGCCCCTACCGAAAAGCTGGATGATCATCACTGGCAAGTAAACGTACAAACCACCGTGCGTAACGATAATGATGAGGATGCCGCCGTCGCGGTGCACACCTGTCTTTTAGATGCAGATGGCAACGTGGTAGGGGAGGGTAGCGCCGATGGTGCGGTTGTCTATCGTGATAAAGCCACCCTTTGTTACGCCATCGCGGTGACCGATCCCGCCTTGTGGGATACCGAACACCCGAACCTGTACACGGTGGAAACCACCTTGTCGGTGGGTGGTGTCGTGTACGATTGTACCACCACTCGCATCGGTTTTCGCACCATTGAAATCGACCCCGAGCGCGGCTTTTTCTTAAATGGCAAACACACCATTATCAAAGGTGTTAACTGCCATCAGGATTTCGGCCTGATGGGTCTGGTGTTACCGCGCAACATCGCACGATACAAAGTGGAACTGATCAAATCCATGGGTGCCAACGGCTATCGCTGTTCGCATTACCCGCATCCCGCGGCCACCATGGATGCACTGGATGAACTGGGCATGCTCGCTTTTTGCGAGACTCGTTTTTATTCGTCCACACCCGAGGGTATCGCCGATTTGGAAATGCTCATCAAACGTGACCGCAACCGCCCGAGCGTCATTTTTTGGTCGACAGGCAACGAAGAGTATTGCCACGTAAACGATATGGGACAACGCATCCACCGCACCATGCGCTCGGTGATCCAAAAACTGGATAGCACTCGTTTTATTACCACAGCCCAGTGCCTCGATCCGTGCAACTCCACCGTGTTTGATGATTGCGATGTGATCAGTTTGAACTATGCTTTACACACGTACGATGCGGTTCACGAAAAATTCCCGCACAAAGCATTGGTAGCGTCGGAAAACTGCGCCGTTCCCACCATTCGCGGTTGGCATCTGCCGTCCAACGGCACTAACCGTATACAAGACGTGGATTGCGGCGATGATGCATCGTCTTTTGGCCGCGGCCGTGAGTTTACTTGGCGCCATCTGATGAAATACCCGTGGGTGATCGGCGGTTACCAGTGGGATTCCATTGAGCACCGCGGCGAAGCCGCGTGGCCGATGCTCTGCTCCAAAGCGGGCGCCATCGATATGTTCTTCCAGAAAAAAGGTGCGTACTACCAAAACAAATCCTACTGGAGCGACGAGCCGATGGTACACATCGTGCCGCACTGGAACTGGCAGGGCTTAGAAGGGGAGAATATCACCGTTCCCGTGTACACCAATGGTGACGCGGTGGAACTGTTCTTAAACGGTCAAAGTCTCGGCAAACAAGATCTGCAACCGTACGGCTATGGTCGATGGGAAGTACCGTATGAAGCGGGCGAACTCAAAGCGGTTGCGTATCGTGAAGGTGAAGTGATCGCGGCAGATACCCGCATCACCACCAAGGCGGCGGTCAAACTGGTCTTGCACTGTGACAATACGTTTGAGTGCAACGGCGAGGATGTCGCCCTGTTCACCTGTGAATGTGCTGACGAAGACGGCAACATCGTGGAGAATGCCACTCCGTTTGTGCGCTTCTCTACCACTACCGATGCGGTGATCGTGGGCACCGGTTCGGATAACAGCGATCATGAACCGGTCATTTTGCCCGACCGTCGGATGTACGCAGGTAAGATCTTAATCGGCGTACGCCCGCGGGCAGGTGCCTGCGAAGTGGTGTTGTATGCGCAAAGCGAAGGGCTGCAATCCGCTTGCATTCGTGTGAAATAAAACATAAGAAAATACGTCCCGATACCGGTGGCATCGGGACGTTTTGTTATGCGGCTTATTCGGTTCTCAGCGCTACTACAGGATCTTTGTTCGCCGCGACGCGTGACGGGATTAAGCCCGCGATCAACGTTAACAGCATGCTGATAATTACCAAGAACACGGCGCCCTCTATTGGTAACGCGGCGACGTTGGCAATACCTGTCAGCGGATAGATAATGGCGTTCGCCAGTATAACCAGTAACAAGGTTACGGCGATGCCCAAAGCACCTGCCGCAAATCCGACGATCATGGTCTCGGCATTGAATACACGCGAAATGTCGCGTTTGGAAGCGCCCATCGCGCGCAGAATACCGATTTCCTTGGTGCGTTCCAGTACCGAAATGTAGGTGATGATACCGATCATGATGGACGATACCACCAGCGAAATTGCCACGAACGCGATGAGAATAATGGTGATCGCGTTGATGATGGTGGTAATGGAGGACATCATCAGCCCGATATAATCGGTATAGTTGATGGCATCCGCTTCCTTCACCGTTTCATTGTAAGCGGTAATGGCATCTTCAATGAGATCCTTGGATTCAAAATCTTTCGGGAAAATGTTAATTCCACTCGGTTTATTCAGATCGGCGGCGCCGAATTTGATCAAGTTGGAATCGTAGGTGTTCTCGGACATGCGGTTGATATACGCCGCAAACGTTGCCGAAATTTCCTGCTCGGATTTCCCTTGCATCGCCATTTGTTGTAACATCATGCCGACGGCTTGCTGTTGTTCGGGCGGAAGTTTGCCGATATATGCTTGGATCTCCGCCATGGTATAGGTTTTATCTTCTGCCATCGCAAACGGAAGGCCTGTCAATACGTTGATTTCGGCATCGGCTTTTTGCGCTTTCACCAATTCGCTGTCGTTCACGGCCTTGACCAGATGTTGCATCAGATCCGAACGGTAGCCGATCACACCGCCGTTTTGTGAAACCGTTGCGTTTTCGGCAGGTTTGAGGATGCCCACGACTTTCAGTTCGATAGCGTTTGCGAGTTTCTCTTTTAAGTACAATTCGTCAGCCGAACGGTCCACCCAGTTGCCGACGGCGTGTTTCTCAAAATAGTCTGTGTTGACCAGCAACTTAAATCGCAGATTCAAGATTTCGTCGTAACTGTAATGCGTTACCGGTTTTTCGGGAATTTCTTCGCCCGCCACCGCGGCTTCAAACATGGACTTTAAATCGGCGGCATCCAAAATGCCCAGCGCGTAAATGGTGTAGTCGCTAACCTCATAGTTGTCGTCTACCATCAACACGATCTCGTTATACGCCTCCGGTCGACGACCGGCAACGACGTCGTATTGCGTTTTGAGCAATTCGTCGTTGTTGAGCATTTCCTGCCACACGTTGCCTGTGGCCATAGAAGCCATCGGCGAACCCGCCATCATGGCATTATCCGACATGGATTCGGTGGGGGAGGGCATGCCCATCTTATTAAACACTTGAGCAGGGTTGACCTGATAAATACCGTTTTCCGTGTCCGCTTTATACACATTCATTTGTGTGCTGTACACGTATTGTATCGCACTCGCCAGTGGCTTAATGGTGGTATCTTCGGTTTCTAAATACGTTTTAAACGCTTCCAGGTTGTTGGTGGTCACACCGCTGAGCGTGGTTTCAATCATTTCGGTCATCACGTTGTTCGTGTAAATATGATCGGGGACACGTTCGCCGCTGCTTTCACCTTTTCCCATCATGTTGGCGATCATATCACCCACGTCTACCGTGGATTCTTGCAGGGAGATAGGATAACTCGACAGCGTATCCTCTTCCACCTTGGTGATAAACGCATTCAGACCGCTCGAAAGCGACAAGATCAGCGCAATACCGATAATGCCGATACTGCCTGCAAACGCCGTCATAAAGGTGCGTGCTTTCTTGGTCATTAAGTTGTTCAGCGACAGCGACAGCGCCGTTGCAAACGACATGGAGGGCTTTCGCACTTTTTTCGTTTTTTTGTCGGACGCGGGTGCGGCCTCTTCGGGTGTAAACGGATCGGAATCGCTGATGACTTGACCGTCCAGTAAACGGATGATACGCGAAGCGTACTGATCCGCTAATTCGGGGTTGTGCGTTACCATGATCACCAGTTTATCCTTGGCGATCTCCTTGAGAATATCCATGATTTGCACGCTGGTTTCGCTGTCCAACGCACCTGTCGGCTCATCGGCTAACAGAATATCGGGGTTGTTGACCAGCGCCCGCGCGATCGCCACGCGTTGCATCTGTCCGCCTGACATCTGGTTCGGCTTTTTCTTCAGTTGATCGCCGAGGCCCACTTTGATCAGCGCTTCTTTGGCGCGTGCACGACGTTCGGCGCGGCTGACACCCGACAGCGTGAGCGACAGTTCCACATTGGCCAAGACGCTTTGGTGGGGGATCAGATTATAACTTTGAAACACAAACCCGACCGAATGGTTGCGGTACGCATCCCAATCCGCCGATTTATAGCGTTTGGTAGATGTGCCGTTGATAATGAGATCGCCGCTGGTGTACTGGTCCAATCCGCCAATGATGTTGAGCAAGGTGGTTTTACCGCAGCCCGACGGCCCCAGTATCGCCACAAACTCATTTTCACGAAATGACATGGAAACGCCGCGCAATGCCTGAACGCTTTCGTCACCCGTGCGGTATTCTTTGACAATGTTTTGCAAATTCAGCATCGTATTTCCTCCCAAACGAGAAATTTCCACTATGATTATAACACATCACCTTACAAAATGTGTAAACGAATTTTGAAGAATGATAGGATTATATACCCGATCTGCGGCTTGGATAAAAAAAGAAGTAACTTTTGTTAGACAAAAGTTACTTCTTTCTTGCGAAAGAACGACTAAAAGTAGCGTAAGCAAGGGTAAGAACGACCAAAAGTAATGTGGATTTTATTTGTTCTTCTCGCTTTCTCGAATTTCATTTATTGAAAATGTTTTACTACAAGCATCACACTGAAATTCTGTCCAAATAAATTTGATGTTTCCCACATAAGAAGAGAAACCACCGGCTGAAAAATCACAGTTTTTTGCTTCGTCGGATTTCGAATTGACTATCTTTGATACTTTGATTGTTGTAAGTAATCCTTTGCAATTTGGGCAATAATGTTTTTTGAATCGAACCCAAAACGGTCTTGACCATTCTCTTTTCACACCGTGAATTTTCAAACGGATCACCTCTTTTTAAAAACATTATATCATACTTTTGCCAATCAATCAAGGCGAAGCCTTGTATATTTAATGAAATCGTGCTTTGCACGATGAAATCCTCGCAAACTCGGATGAAATCTTCGGCGTGCCGCCTCAGATGAAATTAAATCCGCCTCCCTTAACCTTGCGAAGCAAGATTTCATCGCGTAGCGATTTCATCCACCGCAGGTGGATTTCTTCCGCCAACGGCGGATTTAGTTGAAAAAAGCACACATTTGTCCGGTAGACAAATGTGTGCTTTTTCGTGCGAGAGACTACCTAAACGGAGCGGAAGTTGGGGTAAGAAAGCCCAAAAGTACACGCTCAAATAGCGTAAAATCAATTAAACTCGGCATTTCGTAAGGGGCGCAGTTCTTCTTCTCCGCAAGATGAAGAGATGGCCTTGTAATATTCTTCCTCAGTTAATGAACTATTATTGATTGAAAAAGACGAATACATTTCCTGCACATCACCATCCGGTTCGAAAGCAAGAAAACAGTCAACAGCTTCGATGCTTAGGGTTTTAACAGTATCACCTTTTGGATTTTTGTATTCACAAACAGCATCTTTCATATAGAGTTCTGCTTTTCCATAGGCATCATCAAAGGAATCAGCTTCAACTCTCAAAATCAGTTCTTCATAATACCGTTGATCATTTTCACCGACAGTATGTGTATGAATAACTTTCACACCATATGTCATATTTGCTCACCGCCTTTTAATTTACTGTAACATAAATTGTCCAACTTTTCAATGATATATTGCTTGCGCAATATGATATACGGCTGTCGCCGCATGATATACAAGCTTTGCAAGCATGATATAAGAACCTGCCTTCGGCAGAAC
>JAZOQQ010000267.1:0-4716 GCA_045656165.1 Acutalibacteraceae bacterium | reverse complement strand
ATTGCGGGCGGAAAAGCGATTGATATGTTTAAAAATCCGTTACCAAAAGAGCAACTTGATATTTGTTTGCACGCGGATTCTGTTTTGCTCGGTGCTGTGGGCGGTCCAAAATGGGATAATGTGGATGCGTCTATTCGCCCGGAGAAAGCGCTTTTGGGGTTGCGTGGTGGAATGAAAGTTTTTGCAAATTTGCGCCCGGCTGTGATGTTTCCACAATTAAAAAACGCGTGTCCTTTAAAAGATGAAATCGTGGGAGACGGAATTGATATTTTGATTGTGCGTGAACTTACTGGCGGAATTTATTTTGGCGAGCGCGGTAACAGTTCGGATGGAAAAACTGCGTGGGATACAGAAAAATACACTTGGGATGAAATTGAACGAATTGTCAGATTGGGTTTTGAATTTGCAAAAAAACGTCGCAAAATTCTTACTGTTGTTGATAAAGCAAATATTCTTAATTCAAGTCGTTTGTGGCGCAAAGTTACGGAATCTATAAAAGGTGAATATCCGGATGTTGAATTGAATTATCTCTATATTGATAACGCAAGTATGCAACTTGTTCGTAATCCTCGTCAGTTTGATGTTATTGCAACAAGTAATATGTTTGGCGATATTCTTTCGGATGAGGCGTCGATGATTACGGGTTCCATCGGCATGATCCCGTCGTCCAGTTTGGGTGCAACGAGCAACGGCTTGTACGAGCCGATTCACGGTTCTGCCCCCGACATTGCGGGCAAGGATCTTGCCAATCCCATCGGCACGGTGCTGTCGGCGGCTATGATGCTGCGCTTCAGTTTTGATATGCCGGCAGAAGCCGACTGTGTTGAAAACGCGGTTTCGGCGGTACTCGACGGTGGCTGGCGTACGGCTGATATTTACGCCGACGGTTGCAACAAAGTCGGTTGTGCCGAAATGGGTCGCTTGATTTTGGAAAACATGAAGAAGGGATGATACTATGAAATTATCCGGTTCCGATATTATTGTACGCACCTTGATCGAACAGGGTTGCGACGTTGTGTTCGGATATCCCGGTGGTCAGATCATCAATGTGTATGATTCCTTGTATAAATATCAAGACGAGTTAAAACACGTGTTGACCGCTCACGAACAGGGCGCAGCGCACGCTGCCGACGGCTACGCCCGTGCGACCGGCAAGGTCGGCGTGGTAATTGCCACGTCGGGTCCGGGTGCCACCAACTTGGTAACGGGCATTGCGACCGCTTACTTGGATTCCGTGCCGTTGGTTGCCATCACGGGTAACGTGCCGAGTTCCGGCATCGGTACCGACAGTTTTCAGGAAATTGATATTACGGGTATCACACTCCCGATCACCAAACACAACTATTTTGTCGGTTCGGTGGAGAAGTTAGCGGATACCATTCGCGATGCGTTCCGTTTAGCGAAATCCGGCCGTCCCGGACCGGTGCTGATCGACGTACCGAAAGACGTGCAGATTGCCTTGTGCGAATACGAAGCACAACCGCCGGTGGAAGCCGACGAAAAACAGGCCGCCAAAGATATTCGCATTGAAGAAGCGGCGGCGTGCATCAACGAGGCCAAGCGTCCGTTCGTATATTTCGGCGGCGGCTTGATGACCGGTGAAGCACAGGATGAGTTGTTGGCACTTGCAGAAAAAATTGACGCGCCGATCGGTTGTTCCATGATGGGCATATCGGGTGTACCGACTGACCATCCGCGTTTTTTGGGCATGCAGGGTATGCACGGTCATTATGCGTGTTCCATGGCGATGCACAAAGCCGATTGTATCATCGCGCTCGGTGTTCGTTTTAACGATCGTGTGACCGGCAACCGTGCCAAATTTGCGCGTGGTGCCAAGATCGTACATATCGACATTGACGGCGCGGAGCTTTCCAAAACTATTGAAGCAGCGCACGGTTTGCGAGGAGACGTCAAAAAAACCTTGCAAAAACTGTTGCCGCTTTTGGATGCTAAGCAGAATCCGAAATGGCAAGCTAAAGTTGCCGAGTTTAAGGCGGAAGAAATCGCCGCCGCCGACACGCGCGACGGCATGACGCCGCGCCGTGTTATCGAAACATTGAACCATCATTTGGGTGAAAACACACCGGTGGCGACCGATGTCGGTCAGCACCAAATGTGGACGGCGCAATACGCCGCTTTCCGTCACGACCGTCGCTTTATTTCCAGCGGCGGCTTGGGTACGATGGGCTTCGGCATGGGCGCCGCGATCGGTGCGCAGATGGGTACCGGCGAGCATACGGTACTGGTGACGGGCGACGGCAGTTTCGGTATGTGCCTGAATGAACTCGCAACTGCCGTATCGCATAACGTACCGTTGGTGGTGCTGTTGCTTAATAATGGCGTGCTCGGCATGGTGCGCCAATGGCAAACGCTATTCTTTGATAAGCACTATTCCAACACCGTTTTGGATCGCAAAACCGATTTTGTGAAGTTGGCGGAAGCGTTTGGTGCCAAGGGCTTGCGCGCAACTACGCCGGACGAGCTTGACAAAGCACTCACCGAAGCGTTTTCCACAAACGGTCCGTGCGTTGTGGAATGTTTCGTTGACAAAGACGAATTCGTGTTGCCGATGTTGCCTCCGGGCGGATCGATGGATGATATTATCGTAAGGATAGGTGACTGACATGAACCGATTTACCGTAGCCATTCTGGTAAATAACCAGTTCGGTGTGTTGAACCGCGTTACCAGCATGTTCCGCCGCCGTCAATTTAACATCAGTTCGCTGACCGTGAGCGAAACCGAGTCGGCGGAATTTTCCCGTATCACCGTCCAGTCGGAAGGTGACGAGATCAGCAAACAACAACTAATCAACCAGTTGTATAAGCTTCCGGACATCCGCTCGGTCGCCGAGTTGGACCCCTTGGAAACTGTCAGCCGTGAACTGTTGCTTGTAAAAGTGGCACACGCTCCCGACATTCAGGGCGAGATCCGTGCCGCTTCGGATGCCTACGAAGGCAAGATCGTGGACTATACCAAAGATGCCATGATCATCCAAA
The DNA here is from genome assembly GCA_045656165.1 of Acutalibacteraceae bacterium. Taxonomy (GTDB): domain Bacteria; phylum Bacillota; class Clostridia; order Oscillospirales; family Acutalibacteraceae; genus RGIG3009. The sequence continues at coordinate 1,719 of JAZOQQ010000267.1, read as the reverse complement.
TGGTCGGCGATAGCCGCAAGATCGATAATTTCCTGGATCTGATGAAAGATTTCACCATTTTGGAAATTTGTCGTACCGGTGTTGTGTCGTTGGAACGCGGCGCAGTCACCATTCAACGTGTAACCAATTTATAAGAAAGAGGGACAATACAATGAACAGAATTTTCTATCAGCAGGATTGCGATCTGCAGAAACTCGCCGGCAAAACCGTAGCGATCATCGGTTACGGTTCGCAGGGCCATGCGCACGCCCTGAACCTCAAAGACAGTGGTGTAGATGTTATCGTAGGTTTGTATGAAGGCAGTAAAAGCTGGGCGAAAGCCGAAGCGCAAGGCCTGAAAGTTATGACTTCGGCTGAAGCCGCGAAAGCCGCCGATCTCATCATGATCCTCATCAACGATGAGAAACAAGCGAAACTCTACAAAGAGAGCATTGAACCCAATCTGACCGAAGGCAAAACGCTGGCGTTTGCCCACGGCTTCAACATTCACTTCGGCTGTATCAAACCGCCGAAAAACGTCAACGTCATCATGGTCGCGCCCAAAGGCCCCGGCCACACTGTCAGAAGTGAGTATCAGGTCGGCAAAGGCGTGCCGTGCCTTATCGCGGTGGAACAGGATGCTACCGGTGACGCGTTGGAAATCGGCTTGGCGTATGCGCTGGGTATCGGCGGTGCGCGTGCGGGCGTGTTGGAAACCAACTTCCGCACCGAAACCGAAACCGACTTGTTCGGTGAACAGGCCGTGTTGTGCGGCGGCGTTTGCGCGCTGATGCAAGCGGGCTTTGAAACGCTGGTGGAAGCGGGCTACGATCCGCGTAACGCCTATTTTGAATGCGTACATGAAATGAAACTCATTGTAGACCTCATCTATCAGAGCGGTTTCGCCGGCATGCGTTACTCCATTTCGAATACCGCGGAATACGGCGATTATATCACCGGTCCGAAAATCATCACCGAGGAAACCAAGAAAGCCATGAAGAAAGTGTTGTCCGACATTCAGGACGGCACCTTCGCCAAAGACTTCTTGCTCGATATGTCGGATGCCGGTTCGCAGGTGCACTTCAACGCTATGCGTAAGATTGCGGCCGAACAGCAGGTGGAAACTGTCGGTGCGGATATCCGTAAACTGTACAGCTGGAGCGACGAGGACAAACTCATCAATAACTAAATCCAAAAAGCGCAGGGCGTCGTAAGACGCCCGGCCCCTACCTACTTAGAAAGCAGGGCTTTTTATGGTTAAAGACAGAATTGTTGACGGTTGCCAAAACGCACCGCACAGAAGTTTATATCACGCACTGGGGCTTACGCCGGAAGAACAGGCGCGTCCGCTGATTGCGGTAGTTAGTTCCTACAACGAGATCGTGCCGGGTCACATGAACTTGGATAAGATCGTGGATGCCGTAAAACTTGGTGTTGCCATGGCCGGCGGTACGCCGATCGTATTTCCCGCCATCGCGGTGTGTGACGGTATCGCCATGGGTCACGAAGGCATGAAATATTCGTTGGTTACGCGCGATTTGATCGCTGACTCCACCGAAGCCATGATTCGTGCGCACGGATTTGACGGTGTCGTCATGGTTCCCAACTGTGACAAAAACGTTCCCGGTTTGTTGATGGCAGCGGCACGCGTGAACATCCCCACCGTTTTTGTCAGCGGTGGCCCGATGCTTGCCGGCCGCGTAGACGGCAAAAAGACCAGTCTTTCCAGCATGTTTGAGG
>JAZOQQ010000266.1:0-2019 GCA_045656165.1 Acutalibacteraceae bacterium | reverse complement strand
CTTGCAGATTGCCGACATTGCTAAAACGTCGGTTTGTCCTCTGGCACGCGTTATGCGTAAAGAACTGCGTACCCGCGGTATTACACACGTCAAAGTGGTGTATTCCACCGAACAGCCCGTCAAACAAGAAACGGGTCAGCGCACGCCGTCCAGCGTGGCATTCGTGCCCGCCTCTGCGGGTCTTCTCATCGCGTCGGAAGTAGTACGTACGTTATCCAAAATATGAAAAACGCCCCGAATATTCGGGGCGTGTTTTTGGTTGTGCGACGGTTATCAGCAACCGCCATGTTCGGCGTTCTTCGGCGGAAAAAACTCGTCCACCGGGAAACACATTTTTTGAAACATATCGCACGGATTTTCGGTGCTCGGCGTGCAACACTCTTTAGCCGGCACGCAGAAATCGTATACCGGGATCAGCATTTGCACGTTGCGTACGAGCTGTACAATGGTGAAAATACCGATGGATACCAGCACCAATTTTTCGGTTTCGCAATCTACGAAACAACCGCCGAAATTTTCACAAATACAAGTGGGAATGCAAGAAGCGCAGCAGTCACAGCGGCAAGTGCAGTTGCATTTTTCAACAAGGCGCGCGCCCAAAACAACCGGTTCAGCGATCTGCACCGTGCAACGCGGCATATTCCGCGTCGGCATTTTTTGACGATCGTGCTGATTGGGACAGAACTCGCTGGTAAAGACCTTAACATTGCCTTCGCTGCCAAAGAGGATAACTTTCTTTTGGAATACGGCAACGCCGTCCACCACACAACAGCCGGTGCCGTGTCCCGCGTATACTTCCACCGAGACTTTAAAATAGATCGTCAGATCGCACGAATAATAGCCGCGGTTAAAGGGAAGCGCTTCTACGTCGATATACGTCGCGATAACCTCGGCTTTCTTGGCGCGAATACTTACCGCATGGTCAATTACCATTTGGTCACGCTCGGTAAAGAATACGCGCAGATCCTCCAAACAATCCTTATCAGAGCATGAGTCATAAACACGTCCGGCATCCACACAGACGGCCTCTTTACATCCGCTGTTTTGCATGTACTTCATATTATCAGCCATTAAAAATCCTCCTATGTCCTATGATGATAGGGGATGCCATCAGCAGAATGGTAACCCTTCATTGCCATCATATGACATAAGAGGTTTTTGGTTCGTGATTACTTTTTCGGTTCCAACTTCCGTGCGCCGAGCGCTTGCTGAATCAATTCACGTATTTCGGGATTGTGACGATACGCATCAATGATGACCTGCTCCTCAAACGACAGCGACGTCTCGTCGTTGAGCGGTTGAGAGGGATTGTCGTGGAAGACGTGTCGACCCGTGGTATTCGGCTGTGACACATCCAAGCGCGTTAGGAGAGCGTGTTCTTCTTGGCGACCAAGCAAATAATCTACCGTCACATTAAAATAATCGGCGATTTTTTGCGCGGTGTGAACATCCGGCTTGGCATCTATGCCGGCATGATAATTTTTTCGCCAGTACGATACGGAACCTTTACTGAAACCGATTTCCGTACTTGCCTTGGTAGGCGATATACCGCGATTTTGGCAGAGTTTTTCAAAAACTTCAAAAAACATACCAAATCCTCCCAAAAAAGACTTGACAAGTTCAAATATTTGCTCTATACTAAAAGAGCAAATATTTGAACTATCCGTTGTCTCATAATCATACACGAATATATGATAACATGAAAGTTCAAACGTTTCAACACTTTTTTGTGAGGTGTTATGTATGTGGCGATATCAAGTGTTTAGTCATGTGGGATACCAAGAAGATCTGGGGAGTTATGCGACGTATGGCATTAGAGTTGAGGGAGAGACAGGGGAGGTCGTAACAGAGATACAGGACGTCACAACTGACCGAGCATTAGCGGAGCGTATCGCGCAGCGTTGCGCGAACGGTCAGTTATCACCGTGCCAACTACACGATTTTATTGAAGATAGCATATAAAAAAAGCAACCGCTTGTAGGGGGCGTACAATTAAGGACAAGTCGGAGGCCAAGCGGT
>JAZOQQ010000265.1:0-4046 GCA_045656165.1 Acutalibacteraceae bacterium | reverse complement strand
AACAAAAAAAAACCGCCCGGGGGGAAACTCCCAACGGTTGCTTTTTGATAAACTTTATTTCAGTCCCAGTTCCGCTTCACCCACGATTTTAATGTTGTGGGAATCCAGTGCTTGTGCAAACTTCTCCTCATCGGAAATACGCAACACCATGTACGCACAGCCATTTTGGTGGATAAACAACGAATACATATATTCCACATCCACGTGCTGTTCCGCTAAAGCGGCCAACACCTCAGCCAGCCCGCCGGGATGATCCGGTACTTCTACCGCCCACACAGGGGTCATTGACAAAACATCGCCGTGTTCCAGTAATACCGAACTGGCTTTTGAAGCATCGTCCACGATCATACGCGCTAAACCGTAATCGGCCGTTTCCGCGATAGAGATGGCACGAATATCGATGTTGTTTTGGGCCAGCAATTGCGTGATCTCCGCTAACTGACCGGTACGATTTTCCAAAAAGACGGATATTTGATGAATACGCATGCGCTCTCCTCCTTAAACCTTTCGTTTGTCAATCACGCGCACAGCTTTACCTTCACTACGCGCGATGGATTTTGGGGCCACCAACTTCACCTTAGCAGCGATTCCCAACATGGCTTTGAGGGCGGATACCAACGCTTTTTCGGCCTCGGCAATCTTGGCCAGCGAATCCGAGAACATTTCGGGGTTCATTTCCACCACGATCTCAAAAGTATCGGTATTGTTGACACGATCCACTATGATCTGGTAGTTCGCCGCGTATCCTTGCTGGAGCAACACCGTTTCAATTTGTGACGGGAATACGTTAACGCCACGGATGATCAGCATATCGTCGCTGCGGCCCATCGGTTTACACATCTTCACATGGGTTCTGCCGCAGGGGCACGGCTCGCGATTCAGCACGCAAATATCGCGCGTGCGATACCGAAGCAGCGGGAATGCTTCTTTGGTGATGCAGGAAAACACCAGTTCACCCTTGCTGCCATCCGGCAACACCTCGCCGGTTTCGGGATCGATGATCTCAGCGATAAAATGGTCTTCGTTGATATGCATGCCTGTCTGTGCTTCACATTCGTAACTGACGCCGGGACCCGAAATCTCGGTAAGACCATAAATGTCAAATGCCTTGATCCCCAGTTTCTGTTCCACATCACGGCGCATGTCGTCACTCCACGCTTCTGCGCCGAAAATACCGGCTTTCAGTTTAATTTGTTCACGGAATCCTTGCTCGTGGATCGATTCCGCCAAGTACGCCGCGTACGACGGTGTGCAACATAAAATCGTCGAACCGAGATCCACCATAAACTGGATCTGACGGTCGGTATTGCCCGACGACATCGGCAATGTCAAACAACCAACCTTGTGCGAACCGCCGTGCAGCCCTGCACCGCCGGTAAACAAGCCGTAGCCGTAGGCCACATGACAGACATCGTCTTTTGTACCGCCCGCCGCCACGATCGCACGGGCACAACAGTCTTCCCACAAATCAACATCGTGTTGGGTATAGAACGCCACCACGCGTTTGCCGGTCGTGCCGGACGTAGAATGGATCCGCACGCATTCCGACTGCGGTTTACCCATTAAACCGTGCGGATAGGCCTCACGTAAATCATCCTTCGTCAAGAAAGGCAACTTGTGTAAGTCCTTAACGCCCGTAATATCGGCAGGGGTAACACCCTTTTCTTCCATCTTCTTACGGTAGTACGGAACGTTATCCCACACATGCTGCACTTGTTTGACCAACCGCTCGTTCTGCCAAGCAAGAATTTGCTCACGTGATGCGGTTTCTATTTCCGGTTGATAATACTTTGCCATGTCGGTCCACCCTCTCTTATGCTCTACCCAACGCAAATGCGGTTTTATTCATCTCCAAGAATTTTGGCGGCACGCTGGCTTCGATCGCTGCGAGCCACTCTTCTTCCGGAATGTCAAAATAACGCGACAAACGACCCATCAGTACCAAGTTCACCGCTTTGGAGGAACCCGCCTGCTCAGCCAACGCCAACGCATCCATGGCTTCTACGTCCACACCGGCAGCTTGCATTTTGCCAAGCAGATCTTCAGGGTATGCCATAGAACCAATCACCACAGGCATTGGGTTGATCTGTTGCGTATTGGTAATGATCTTTCCACCCGGTTTTAAGAACTCCGTCCAGCGCGCCGCTTCCAGCAACTCAAACGATACAATATAATCGGCTTCGCCCTTATCAATGACCGGCGAATACACCTTGTCGCCAAAACGAACGTAGGTGACCACGCTACCGCCGCGCTGGCTCATGCCGTGCACTTCCGATACTTTAATATCATATCCGCGATTGAGCAGTAAACGACCCAGTAGTTTAGATGCCAACAAACTCCCCTGACCGCCAACACCGACGATCATGACATTTTTCGTTTCCATCCTTAGTCCTCCTTCGCGGCCTTCAATGCGCCGATCTTGCACAACTGCTCACACACACCGCAACCCACACACAATGTGGCATCGACCTTCGCCTTGCCGTCTACCATGCTGATAGCGGGGCATCCGATACGCATGCACATTTTACAACCAACACAGCGTTCCGCATCCACCGTCAGCGGCTTGTTGTGTTTAACCGTCTTGAGCAACGCACACGGACGGCGCGAAATAATAACCGAGGGTTCGTTTGCGGCTAATTCCTCTTTAATCACAGCATCACACGCCGCCAAATCGTAAGGATCTACCACACGCACGCGGTTGATACCCACCGCACGGCACAACGATTCCAGATCAATCTTCGTGCACGGATCGCCTTTAAGGTTATAACCCGTCGTGGGGTTCTGCTGGTGACCTGTCATACCCGTAATGGAGTTGTCCACGATAATAACCGTCGCATTGGATTCGTTATAGGCCATGTTGACCAAGCCCGTAATACCCGAATGCATGAACGTGGAATCACCAATTACCGCTACCGTCTTATTATCCGCTTCGCCTTGCTGCGATTTTGAGAAACCATGCAAGCCGGATACCGAGGCACCCATGCAGATAACGGCATCCACCGCATTCAGCGGCGCAACTGCGCCCAACGTATAGCATCCAATATCGCCAATCACCGTCAACTTGTTCTTTTTCAGCGTATAGAACAAACCGCGATGCGGACAACCCGCACACATCACAGGCGGACGCGGAGGAATAGTTTCTTCCAGTTTCACACCTTTTTCACGCGCTACCTTCAAGGCATCTGCTACTAAATTTTGGCTGAGTTCATCAATGCAGGAGAAGGTGTCTTTGCCCATCGGCGACAAGCCGATATCGCGACAATGCGACTCGATAAAACCGTCTAATTCTTCCACCACGACAAGTTGATCGACCGACGCCGCAAAAGCGCGGATCTTTTCGGTCGGCATTGGCCAAACCATACCCAGTTTCATCACCGGATAGGTGTCGCCCACCACTTCTTTGATGTACTGATACGACGTCGAGGACGTAATGAACCCGTATGTATGGTCCTTGCCTTCTTCCACACGGTTGATCGGTGCGGTTTCTGCATACTCAACCAGAGCCGCCGTACGCGCTTCCACTACAGGATGGCGACGTTTGGCGTTACCCGGCATCATGACATATTTGGGAATATCGGTGTGGTACTCTTTCAGCACTTCTACACGCTCGCCCGTTTCCACCACACTCTGCGAATGGGAAACGCGGGTGCACATTTTCAGCAGCACCGGCGTATCAAACTGCTCGGAAATCTCATACGCCAACTTGGTAAACGCCAACGCTTCCGCCGAATCCGACGGCTCCAGCATCGGAATTTTGGACGCGCGCGCATAGTGGCGAGAATCCTGTTCGTTTTGCGAAGAATGCATACCGGCATCGTCAGCCACGCCGATCACCAAGCCGGCATTTACACCAGTATATGAAATGGTAAACAACGGGTCGGCCGCCACGTTCAAACCCACGTGCTTCATGCCGCAGAAACTGCGACGACCGGCAAGCGAAGCACCAAAGGCGGCCTCCAAAGCCACTTTCTCGTTAGGTGCCCATTCCGCGTATACCTCTTGGTATTTTGCCACCGCCTCGGTAATCTCGGTACTGGGCGTACCGG
>JAZOQQ010000264.1:0-5619 GCA_045656165.1 Acutalibacteraceae bacterium | reverse complement strand
CCGACCGCAGATCGGGCGAGTGATCGTGCGTTCGCTGTTTGACCGCACGCTGTTTGTGTTGGGACGCGCAGCGGCAGTTGCCGCTCCGGCAGGGTTAGCGATTTGGATACTGGCGAACGTGACGGTCGGCGAGGGCAGTTTGTTACAACATTGCGCGGAGTTTTTGGATCCGTTTGCACGCTTGATGGGGTTGGACGGCATGATTTTGCTGGCGTTTATATTGGGATTCCCCGCCAACGAGATCGTAGTGCCGATCCTATTGATGGGCTACATGGCAACAGGCACACTGGTATCGGCGGATAACGTGGGGCTTGTACACAACGTTTTGCTGGAAAACGGTTGGACATGGCAAACAGCCGTAAGTATGCTGCTCTTTACGCTGTTTCATTGGCCGTGTTCCACTACGCTGATGACTGTCAAAAAAGAAACGGGAAGCACTCTGTGGACAATCGTCGCCCTCGTCCTGCCGACATTGATCGGCACCGGGTGTTGCATACTATTCACCGCTCTGGCAACGTAAAAACAGGCGGCACATCTTGTAGATGTGCCGCCTGTTTTGGATCAGATAAGCGGGATAAGCAGCATGGTGCGTTGTTTGAGCACGTCATCGGTCAAATTGTTTTCGGCTTTAAGCGCTTCGGGCGATGCGTGGCGCTGTTTGGCGATCTCCCATACCGACTCCCCTGCATCCGCAAAGCAGATCTTGACTTGGCAATTCTCCAGACCTTCACCGTGGGAATACGGAGTGGTTTCGTCAATTTGTATGGCGGTAACAGCGGTTTGCGGATCGTGTACACCGATACGGCCACACAACAAAATGCCGAAATGCAGGTCAATCTGACCGCCGACGAGTGCACCCTCGGTTTCCAACACGGTTGCCGCCACGTCGCCGCCTTCGTTATAGGGAACGGTGAGGGTACAGGGGCGTTCGTAGTAATGCACCATTCCGTTGACATCGCGCGCTAACAGGCAAACGTTGACATACACCGATAGAGAATCGCCGGTCGCTTCGGTACCGGTCACGTCACTCCAAACATCCATGAGTTCCGCCATGTCCGATTCGGGACATTCCATGCTGTGGTGAGCGGAAACGCTGTCACGACGACACGCGGTCATACGGTAAAGCGGCAAACGTTCGCTGCTGATATGCAACGGATAAGCGGTGTGGAAAGCATCTTCCAGTACGGTGCAGGTTTCTTCGGTATAGCCGCACACTTTCAATGCCGTTTTCACATTGACGGCTACCAACGTGTTGTCGTCGGTCGGACCGCCGCTCAGTCGCGCATCGCAGGACAACACCGTGGCAGACACGTCGCACAAGGTCGCTTCGGTTAATCCGTTGACATCCACGATCTGGCTGAACGGGATGCGGTTTTTCGCACAAGCGAGCGTCCCTTCTGCATCGGTGACATATACGGTTTTGATAAACAAATCGCCTTTAACGACCGCTTTATCGGTCAGTTGCTTGCAGTCGCTGACCGACGTTGTTACCTCTTGTCGGAGGATGCACGTCGTCGCACGCGGCAACTCCAACGTTTCGTTGACGGTAAAGGATTTCTCGGCGCAACCGACGAGTACCGTATAGGTTTTGTCGCATCCCTTGGTATACACGTCATCGCCTTGTATGCCTTCAACAATGTCGTATTCCCGCTTTCCTTCAACCGTCAAGCCGATACGACATGCGCCGTGAATATCCAAGCGGCGCGGGCCGGTTGCACGACAATTGACGTAGCTCGTGGATGCGGTGAGATGTACCGCATCGCCGCTGTTTTTGATGGTAAAGGACGAGGTAAACGGTTGGGATAAATCGAAGTTGTAGACGCGACGACGGTCTTCATCCAAGTACAGCACCTGCAAGTACACGGTGCCGTCGGCTAACAGGCGATCACCGCTGATTTGGTGGTTTTGCACCACAGGACGCACGCTGCATTTCAGCACGGCGGCAATATCGGGTAAAAAATCCGGCAACATAACGTCACAGTCAATGGGGCGTTCGTCCACCTCGTCAAACAGAACGGTATTCAGGCCGATATGTCGGCTGTTGGTGTGAAGTTCCATGTATCTCTCTCCTTTTTTCTGCCGTTACTTTCTTACCACACTTTATGCACGAGAGTACGGGGATATGACAAAAGGGCGGCAACGCCGCCCTTTTCCTTAACTTGCCGGATATTCCACTTTTGGGATTTTGAAAAACCGCCGCAATAAACCACCGAAAAATTTGGGAGTCTTGACAATAACAATTTGCATACTGTTTCCCCTTTCTCAGCAACGGACCAGCGAAATACCCGCCAGCACCAGCGCAACCGCCGCTACGATTAAAATAAAGCGCGCCGGCAGGATGAGCGCTACCAACACACCGATGCCAAATGCGGCGAAATAACCGCCGGTGCAATTGTTTCTTCTTCGCATACTGCTCTCCCCCTCCGCGCATCGCTTTATTACACGGTATGCGAGGGACAGGCGCACGGTGACAAAAAAATGCCACTCGCTTTACGAGTGGCATGAGGCATTACGTTTCCCACGGCTTACGTAATTTTGCTTCGTTATACAGGGCTACGTAACTGTCGTAGCGCGAACGGGCGATACGCCCTGCTTCCACCGACTCACGCACCGCACAATCGGGTTCGCTAACGTGTGAGCAACCGGTAAAGCGACACTTGCCGAAACAATCCGCAAATTCGCGAAAGCAATCAAACAGATCATCCTTATCAATCGGTTGGGTGCGTTCCAGATCCAAGGCAGAAAAACCGGGGGTATCGGCTAAGTAACCGCCACCCGACAAAGCAAACAGCGTGACCGAACGCGTGGTGTGACGGCCACGGCCGAGTTTTTTGCTGATCTCACCCGTTTCACGGCACAGCGTTGGGTCGATAACATTAAGCAAACTGGATTTGCCGACACCCGAATTGCCGGTAAACGCGGTGATCTTGCCGCGCAGGAACTCTTTAAGAGGTGCGGCGGTATCCGCCTTGGTATTGGTAACGGTAAACAACGGAATACCAACCGTGCGATATACCGCTTCCAGCGGTGCGGTGTCCTCCAAATCCGATTTGGTGATAATAAGTAACGGCTCAATGCCGTTGTTTTCCGCAATGGCGATCAGTTTATCAAGCAACAGAAAGTTCGGTTTGGGATCAGCGACCGATGCGACGATTGCCAAGTGATCCACGTTGGCGATCGGCGGGCGAACCAACGCATTGCGGCGCGGCAAGATCTCTTCCAACACGCCCTTGCCGTTTTCGCCTGCCGTGATGGTGACACGATCACCTGCCAGCGGCGAAATCCCGTCTTTTCGGAAAGCGCCGCGTGCTTTGCATTCATAAACCGCGTCGGCGGTTTCTACGTAATAGAAACCGCCGATGCTTTGTAAAATCAATCCGTTTTGCATCGATTACTACCTGTCAGTCCAACGCGCCGAGGTTGGGACTGCCGCCGGGCAATTCCATTGAACCGCCGGTTTTGGCGTTACACTCGTATTTGGCATAGGGTTTGTAATCGGTGGTGCCCGCAAACGCGATCTTCACTTCCACCTGATAGGTATCTTTCGCATGGCGAATAACCGCGGTATAGGTGGACGACGTAGCGGGTGCCAGATCGGTAACGGTGGTATAGTAGTTACCGCCGACGTAGATCTGCAAGTTGACATTTTTCGTCAAGTGCGTGGGAAGTTGGATGGGAATCTTAACTTCCGCAAAACCGGTGCTGACGCTCAGCTGAATGACCGTTTCAGGCGGAACCGGTGTGTCGGCAGGAATACTCTGCGCCATAACCGTACCGGCTTTGACCGAGGGATCGTACACATCGACGATATCGGATTCGTTGACAATAAATCCGGCTTTTGTCAACTGCTCAATGGCCTGTTCTTTGGAAAGTTTCAAAACATTGGGCACTTTCACGGAGGTGGCGGGTTTAGAACCGGTCGAAACCACCATGGTAATGGTGGAACCTTCCGGCAATTCTGCCGGATATTCCGCAGGTGAGAGCGAAACGACGTGACCTTCGGCAACAATATCGCTCTGCGCATATCCTAATTCCACAATGAAGCCCGCGTTTTCCAGCGTACGCTGTGCCATTTCCCATTGCTGATCCACGACGTTGGGTACTTGTTTAACTTTTTGACCTTTACTGACGGTCAACGTGATGGATTTCTCGCCGACTTTTACTTTTTGATCGGCTTCCAGCGATTGTTCAATAATGGTGCCGGCGGGTTCTTCCGAGAACTCTTCGAGCGGCTGTTCAAAATCAAACCATTCGTTCCATTTTTGGAAATTCTTGTGGTTATTGAATTCTTCCAGCGTCATGCCGACGAAATTCGGCACGGTGACATCGTCGGTCCTGCCGCCGAATGCATCGCCAAGTACCAAAAATACGAAGATGGCGGCGATGAGCACGAACGCACCCGCTACCGCGCTGAGCACGGGGATGATCGGGAACGGTTTTCTTTCGTTTTCGTCATTATCGGCAACGGAACGACCGGACGAACGGGCGGATTCGGTACCGCGTACTTTGCTGATGGTGTCCATATACCGCGTGGGGCTGTCGTCCACGAAGTATTTATATTCAAAATGAATGCTGGGGTTTTTCTTGAATTCGTCGATGTCATACAGCATCTCCGCCGCCGACTGGTAGCGCTTGGAGGTGTCTTTCTGCATGGCTTTGACGGTGATATCCTCCAAGCCCTCGGGGATCGCCGCGTTGACTTGACGGGGCGGCACGGCTTCCGACTGCATTTGCATGATTGCTACCGACACGGCGCTGTCCGCTTCAAACGGCAGTTTACCGGTCAACATTTCGTACAGCATGACACCCACCGAGTACAGATCGGCTTTTTCATCGGTGATCTCACCGCGCGCCTGTTCGGGGCTGATGTAGTGCACCGAGCCGATTGCTTTATCCGAAGCGCGGGTAGCATCCATGTCACGACGGGAGAAACGAGCAATGCCGAAATCGGCTACTTTAATAGTACCGTCGGGTAACAGCATGATATTCTGCGGTTTGATATCACGGTGTACGATGCCTTTATCGTGTGCGTGCTGCAACGCGCGCAGGATCTGCACGGTAAAGTGGACGGCTTCTTTCCATTTGAATTCCGCCTGACCGTCAATATACTCTTTGAGCGTGATACCGTCGATGTATTCCATGACGATATACTGCATGCGTTCACCGAAACTCACGTCGTACACCTTCACAATGTTCGGGTGTGACAAAATGGCGATCGCTTTGGATTCGTTTTTAAAACGACGGGTGAATTCCTCGTTTTGCAAATATTCTTCTTTCAGGATCTTGATCGCGACGGTGCGATTGTCAATGTTGTCGAAGGCCTTATAAACGTAGGCCATGCCACCGACACCGATGATCTCTTTGATTTCGTAACGTCCATCTAAACGTTTGCCGATATATTTATCCATCGTTTATGCCTCCTGCTCTTTCTCTTGTCCGGTGATCGCCACGACGGTGATATTATCACTGCCGCCCGCTAAGTTGGCCGTATTGATGAGTTTCTGCGGAATCTCTTCAAACGGGAACGTGCGAATAAGCGATTGCAACGTATCCGGCTCGACCATATTGGACAAGCCATCGGTGCAGATCAGCACCGTGCCGTCTTCGGGAAGCGCGACG
>JAZOQQ010000263.1:0-2655 GCA_045656165.1 Acutalibacteraceae bacterium | reverse complement strand
AATTTGTCAATGTCTTTACGCGAAATGGATTTCGCCGCATCCTTGGCAACGATGCCGCGTACCGAGCCACCTGCTTCAATCGCCGAAGTGAAGACACCAAAACCACAATCGCGTACGATATCGCTGACATCGCACAGTTCCATGCCAAAACGAGTGTCAGGTTTGTCCGAGCCAAAACGTTCCATCGCCTCGGTGTAAGTCAAGCGCGGCAACGGTAACGGAATATCAATATCCAAAATTTCTTTAAAGACATGTTTCATAAACCCTTCGCCGATGGCTAACACGTCTTCAACATCGACGAATGACATTTCTAAGTCGATTTGGGTAAATTCCGGTTGACGATCGGCACGCAAATCTTCATCGCGGAAACAACGCGCCAGTTGGAAGTAACGGTCAAAGCCCGCCACCATGGATAACTGTTTATACAACTGAGGCGACTGGGGCAAGGCGTAAAACTCACCTTTATGCACACGCGACGGTACCAAGAAGTCACGCGCGCCTTCCGGAGTGGAACGCACCAAGATGGGTGTTTCCAGTTCGACAAATCCTTGTGAATCAAAGTAATCGCGCGTGGATTTGGCAATCTTATGGCGCATTAACAAGTTGCGTTGCAAGTCGGGACGGCGCAGATCCAAATAGCGATATTTTAAGCGCATAGCTTCCGCGGTATTGGAATTCTCCACGATCTCAAACGGCGGGGTTTCCGCTTTGTTAAGAATACGCAGTTCGGTAACGGCAATTTCCACGTCACCCGTAGGGATCTCGGTATTGATCGACGAACGTTCACGTACCACACCCGTAGCAGCCAACACGTATTCACCACGTACCGTAAAGGCCTTGTCAAAGATGTCACGTGCCGTGTTATCGTCAAATGCTAACTGGACAATACCTGTGCGGTCGCGCAGGTCAATAAAAATAAGTTGGCCGAGGTCGCGTTGACGCTGTACCCAACCGTAGACGGTAGCCGTTTCGCCGGCGTGTTCTTTACGGAACTCGCCGCAGTAACGGGTGCGTTTCATTCCCTTAATGGTTTCCATTTACATATCCCCCAAGAGTTGCGCCACATCGGCAAACTGCCGATCCAGCGATTTGTTATACAAGACCGTATACAAGCCATCGTCCAAATCTACTTCCGTGACTTCGCCGGTGGTCATATCCTTGAGTTTGGCTTTTCCGCTTTCCAGTTCACTGTCTCCCACCACGATGGTATACAGCGCATGTAATTTATCGGCATATTTCATTTGTGCTTTTAAGCCACGACCAACGGTATCACATTCGACCGCTACGCCGCCTTCACGCAACTGATTAGCCAGTGCAAAGCATTTCTTTGCCGCCGCTTCACCCATGGAAGCCAAATACAGATCGCAGGTTGGGGCTTTGGGCATCGGCGCATTTTGTGCGTGCAACACCATGAGCAAGCGTTCCAAGCCCATACCAAAACCAAGCGACGGAAGATGCGGACCGCCAAGTTCTTCACACAAACCGTCGTAACGGCCACCGCCGCACACAACCGCCTGTGCACCGAGCGCATCGGACACGAATTCAAACACGGTGCGGGTATAATAATCCAAGCCACGCACAATGTGCGGATCCAGCGAAAAGTCAATACCTGCCGCCGTTAAGTACTCCTGTACTTGACGGAAGTGCTCGCGACAATCATCACACAAGAAATCAACAATAACGGGAGCATCTGCCGCAATGGCCGAGCAAACGGGTGATTTGCAATCCAAAATACGCATGGGATTACGATCCAATCGGCCATGACAGGTTTCGCACAGGTCACCCTTGCGCGCCTCAAAATATTGTTTCAAGGCTTCATGATACGCTTTGCGGCACGTGGGGCAACCAATGGAGTTGATATGCAACGATACGCCTTCCACCGACAGTGCTTTGAGCACTTGATGAGCTACGGCGATCACTTCCGCATCCGCCATCGGCGAAGCGGTGCCAAAGCATTCAATACCAAACTGATGGAATTCGCGCAAACGACCTGCCTGCGGCTTTTCGTAGCGATAACACGAAGTGACGTAAGACGCTTTGATCGGCAACGCTTCGTTGTGCAAACCGTGCTCCAAAAGCAGTCGCATCGCACCTGCCGTACCTTCGGGACGCAGGGTGATGGAACGACCGCCTTTATCGTCAAACGTGTACATTTCCTTTTGAACTACATCGGTCGTTTCACCTACCGAACGCTGAAACAATTCGGTATGTTCAAACACCGGCATGCGAATTTCGCGGTAACCGTGATCGCGTGCGATCTGCAGAGCCGTGCGTTCAATATACTGCCATTCGTGGCTTTCACCGGGCAGAACATCTTGCGTGCCACGGATCGCTTTGGTAATCAATGCCATACTACTCTCGTTCCTTTATTTCAAACTATTCGACGGGTTGACGATGTTTCGCCAATCCAAGTCACCGCGTTCCAAGCCACGGATCAGCACTTCCGCTGACGCGATATTGGTTGCAACGGGAATGTTGCGCATATCACACAGACGGAACATATCATTTTCATTCGGTTCGTGTTCTTTCGCGGACATGGGGTCACGGAAGAACAACAATAAGTCTATCTCATCACAAGAGATACGCGCTGCGATCTGCTGTGCGCCGCCCTGCGCGCTGCTCAGGTAACGAGTTATCTGTAAACCGGTGGCTTCG
>JAZOQQ010000262.1:0-7403 GCA_045656165.1 Acutalibacteraceae bacterium | reverse complement strand
TTTTGCGGTTGCCCGATGTATCCGAATGGCACCCCCTCGCGTTAGACGTGACGGTACCCGCCCACGTACCGCCGCACCGTCCCGTTGTGGTGGGAAGCGGTCCTGCCGGCTTGTTTGCCGCACTCATCTTGGCGCGTGCGGGATTGGCACCGTTGGTGCTGGAACGCGGTGAAACGGTGGATAAACGTCGTGAAAGTGTCAACCGTTTTCGCCAAAGCGGTGTGCTGAATACCGCCTCAAACGTTCAGTTCGGCGAAGGGGGTGCCGGCACGTTTTCCGACGGTAAACTCAATACCGGTATCAAAGACGTGCGCATTCGCTACGTACTGGAAGAACTCGTCAAAGCGGGTGCACCCGACGAGATCTTATGGCAGGCCAAACCCCACGTGGGAACCGATCGCTTGTGCGAGGCGGTGCGCGGTCTGCGTGAGCGCATTCGGGCTCTCGGCGGTGAATTTCGCTTTGGCGCGACCGTCACCGATCTGCACGTAACGGGCGATACGCTGTGTGGGATCACCGTTAATGACCGCGAGGAGATCGCTTGCTCACACGTCATTTTAGCCATCGGCCACAGCGCGCGGGATACCTTTGCGATGCTCTCGTCGCGTGGTGTTCCCATGATGCCGAAGCCCTTTGCTGTCGGTGTGCGGATTGAACACAAGCGCCGCATGATCGACCGCAGTCAATACGGTCGTTTTGCCGACGTGCTCGGCGCGGCGGATTATAAACTCAGCACCCACTTAACTAACGGACGCGGTGTCTATTCGTTTTGCATGTGTCCCGGCGGTGTGGTGATTGCCGCCGCTTCCGAAGAAGGCGGCGTAGCAGTCAACGGCATGAGTGAATTCGCGCGTGATGCCGAAAACTCCAACTCTGCTTTACTCGTTGGGATTGATCCGTCGGATTTCGGCGGTGATGACGTACTCGCAGGCGTAGCGTTTCAGCGCCGTCTGGAACGCGCGGCGTTTACGCTCGGCGGTGGCAATTACCGCGCGCCCGTGCAACTGGTTGGCGATTTTTTGAGAAACCGCGCCACCACGACACTCGGTGACGTCAACCCATCGTATTTACCGGGCGTTACTCCCACGGATCTGCGCGGTTGTTTACCGCCGTTTATTACCGATTCGCTGGCCGAAGCGATCACGCGGTTCGGTCGTCAGATTGAGGGCTTTGATCGCTACGATGCGGTGCTCACCGGCGTGGAAGCACGCAGTTCGTCACCGGTGCGCATCCTGCGTGGCGACACTTGTCAATCGACCGTCGTCGGCCTTTATCCGTGCGGTGAGGGCGCGGGCTACGCAGGCGGCATTACCTCTGCCGCCGTGGACGGCATACGTTGTGCTGAAGCGTTGTTGGCCTCGTTATAAACAAAAAAGACGTGTGGAATGTTCCACACGTCTTTTTATTGTTTAATCATCCGGCGTTTGCGCCAGCGCCGCTTCAATGAGCGCTTCTTGCCCTGCGTTATCAAGCGGTGCATCGCTTTCAAAATATGCCAAATATTCCACGTTGCCGTTGGTACCGTGAATGGGCGAGACCGTTAACCCTTTCACATACAAGCCGTTTTCGGCGGCGGAGGCGAACAACCGACGCAACAATGGCGGCAGATCGGCAGGATCCTTGAGTACGCCGTTTTTACCGAGTTGGCGGCGTTCCGCTTCAAATTGCGGTTTGATCAGCGTGATCACGATCCCTTCGGGGATCAACACGCGCCGCATGGCCGGAAAGATCTTGGTCAGCGAAATAAACGATACGTCGGCGGTTACCAGATCACAGGTGCGACCGAGTTGTTCGGCGGTCAGGTTGCGCGCGTTGGTGCGTTCCAGCACCGTCACGCGTTCATCGTTGCGTAATTCCCAAGCGAGAATACCGTATGCCACGTCCACCGAGAACACGTGAGCCGCACCGTTTTGCAACAAACAATCGGTAAATCCGCCGTTGGAAGCCCCAATGTCGCACGCGACTTTATCGTGAACGGTCGGCGCGAACACCTCCAATGCCTTGGCGAGTTTATATCCTGAACGACTGGCGTATTTTTTGGGCTTTTCCAACAACGTCAGCACCGTATCTGCGCGCACCGCCATACCCGGCTTATCCGCCGGCACGTGCCCGATCCAAATACGTCCGGCCATGATCAGCCCTGTGGCTTCTTCCGCCGATACGCCGAATTGTTCTCTTGTCAGCGCATCCAAACGCACCGATTCCATCCACCGTCACCTCATTTCTTTCTTATTGTACTCAAACAGCGGGAGCGTGTCAATAAAAAAGGGTAGACAAGCGCGCAAAAAAAAGGTAAAATGTAAAATGGATTATTTTTTGAAAGGAGTTGACAGCCATATGGAACGATGGGAATTGTTTGATCGCGAAGGTCGTCCTCTTGGTCGCACTATTTGCCGTGGCGACCGTATGCGTGCGGGTGAGCACCATAAAGTTGTCCATATTTGGATTGTCAACTCAATGGACCGCGTGCTGATCCAGCGTCGCTCCAAACGCCGCAAACTGATGCCGGGCGTGTGGGCGGTGACCAGCGGCTCGGTGATCGCGGGGGAAGACAGTTTAACCGCCGCTCAACGCGAATTGCACGAGGAACTCGGCATTGATCTGCCTGCCGAAGAATTCACCTCGCTCGGTCGCATGGTGCGCCGCAACTCCTTGTGTGACGTGTGGTTGGTACGGCGGGATATTCCTGTCACCGCCATGCGTTTGCAACGCGAAGAAGTTTCGCAGGTGCGTTGGGCCACGGTCGAACAGTTGGTGGACATGCTGTGTCACCGTCAATTTCACCATTATGGCGCCGCGTATTTTCGGTTCGTGTTTGACGGTATTGCCGCGGCACTCGGCCGCGATTTAGCCGTAGGGGAGGATTTCAAATGTCGTCAGTAAAGCGTCCGTTTTTCGTGCCGCGAGAGGCGGTTGCCGATCCTGCCGAGCGTACTTTATACGGAAAACGCGCGGGCTTGGTCGGCGTGTTGGCCAACGTTTTGCTTTTTGCTTTTAAAGTGTTGGCGGGTGCGTTATCCGGCAGCGTGGCGATGGTCGCCGATGCGTTTAACAACTTGTCGGATGCCGGCTCGTCGGTGGTTGCGTTATTCGGTTTCCGTTTGGCCGGTTCACCGCCGGATGAAGAACACCCCTTTGGTCATGGTCGTATTGAGTATCTGTCGGCACTTACCGTTGCGGCTCTCATCATGCTCGCCGGTGTAGAACTTGCCGGTAGTGGCTTGGATAAGATCCTCACCCCTGCACCGTCGGATTTTTCCTGGATCAGCATTGTGATCTTGGCAGTATCCATCGCGGTCAAATTGTGGTTATCGCTGTTCAATCGCCGTGTCGGCGATCGTATTCGTTCCGGCACGTTGCTGGCCGCATCGACCGACAGCCGCAACGACGTGCTGTGCACCGCTCTGGTGTTGGCTTCGTCGCTTGTCAACCACTTCACCTCGTGGGAGATTGACGGCTATGTTGGCATCTTGGTGTCGCTGTTCGTCGTTTGGTCGGGCTTCTCGGTATTGCGTGAAACGCTGTCGCCGCTTCTCGGCGAAGCCCCCGATCCCGAACTGGTGGAACGCATCAAAACCATCGTGTTGGAATCCGAAGGCATTGTCGGTATTCACGATCTTATCGTGCACAATTACGGTCCCGGCCGTTGTATTGTGTCGTTACACGCGGAAGTGCCCGCACACGCGGATATTTTTGCTTCTCACGAAGTGATCGACGCGGTTGAACTGCGTTTAAACACCGAACTCAACATCGTGTCCTGTATTCACATGGATCCTGTGGACATGCAGGATGAACAAGTGCGCGAATTGCGCGAACTTACCGAAACGATCGTCGGTGACATTGACGATCGCTTAACCTTGCACGATTTCCGCTTGGTACGCGGTGAACACCGCATCAACGTGATTTTTGATGTGGTGGTACCGTTCGGCTATAAGAAACACGATCTGCAAGCCGAGGTTCAACGCCGCTTGCAGTTGGTAGATGCGCGCCTGTTTGTGGTGCTGACCGTGGAGCATAGTTACGTATGACGTATTACGTTATTTATAACGGTTTTTGGAACCGAACCCCGCCTGATGCGGTATGCCGTTTGGCAGCGGCACTCACCGCGCGCGGTGTTACCGCCAAACCGCTTGCCAATACGGCGTGCGTTGTCAGCGTGGCACCGCACGTGTCGGTATCGCCGATCACACGTGGCGATGCGGTGCTGTTTTGGGATAAAGATACCCGCTTGGCATTCGCGCTCGAAGCATCGGGCGTTACCGTGTATAACACCGCCGAAGCGGTGCGTGTGTGCGATGACAAAAGTGAAACGCATCGCTTGTTAGCCGCGCACGGCATTCCCATGCCCGATACGTTGTTAGCCCCCATGACCTATCTCGAAGTGGATGACGCCATTGAACCGTTTTTGTGTGCCGCCGAGGAACAACTCGGTTTTCCGCTCGTGATAAAGGAATGTTACGGCTCGCTGGGGGAGCAGGTGTACCTCGTACACGACGGCGACGAACTGCGCCGCCGTGCCTTGAACATGCGCCACCGCCCTTTCCTGTTGCAACGCTTTGTACGCGAAGCGGCGGGGGAGGATAAGCGGTTATATGTGGTTGGCGACCGCGTTGTTGCCGCCATGAAACGCCGTAACACATCGGATTTTCGTGCGAATATCGCCATCGGCGGTGAAGCGCATCCGTATACCCCCACGTTAGAAGAAACGGAACTTGCCGTGCGTTGTTGCCGCCTTCTCGGCTTGCAATTCGGCGGCGTGGACCTGTTATGCGGTCCGTTGGTGTGTGAAGTTAACTCCAACGCGCAAATGGCGGGCATTACCGCCTGCACCGGCGTAGACGTCGCTGACCATATTGCCGCGTATGTGATTGAATGCGAAGAAAGGAACGGTTGATGTAATGGAACAACTCAAAGACGTATTTGCCGCTAACCTGATTGCTTTACGCACCGGCGCGGGAATGACACAAGCGCAACTTGCCGAAAAACTCAACTATTCCGACAAATCCGTTTCCAAATGGGAGCGCGCCGATGCTATGCCCGACCTCGCGGTCGCCAAGACCATCGCGGACGAATTCGGTGTCACGGTGGATTATTTGCTTACATCGCACGATGCGTGGCATGGCAAACCCGCCAAATTCCATTACAGTCTGTCCACCATCACGGGTGTCAGCGTTGTGGGCGTTTGGGTGATTGCCGTATTGCTGTTTTTGATCTTGCATTGGTCGATGGATAAAATGGTGTGGCTGGTATTTATCGCCGCCGTACCGGCTTCGTTGTTGACGTTGCTGGTGCTCAACAGCGTGTGGCGCAAGGAACGCTACCATTTGTTAGTGGTATCGGCACTGGTGTTATCCGTGTTTACGTTGGTCGGCTATATTTTGCACACCTACACACCGATCAAGGATATGTGGGCGCTGGTCTTTTTATGGATTCCCGCCCAACTTGTTGTCTTTCTCAGTTTTCGCATTCGCCGCAACAAGAAATAATGCAAAACGCGCCTTGTACCGACGTACAAGGCGCGTTTTATTATCCGTTTTTCAAGAACGTATACCGACAGACGTCAACAAACCGTATGAGCGTGTCGGTAAACTCTGTCAAGCGGTCGGTCAACCGCCGCACCGTCATATCCCCAAACCGTTCGTGCCGCAACGTATGCAACTGTTGCTGGCTGTCGCGAATCAAACGCAACGGAGCGGTCGTCGGCAAGCGAGGGAACGACTCAAACCACGCGGCCACCGCTTCACAGCATGTGGCGGCGTTGTCCAACAATACTGCGCAACTTGCGGGCAACACACCGCCGTGATACACACCGAGCGCAACGTCTTCGGCGGCGATGTGCACCGCTTCGGCGCCGCGGCGCAGTTGCCACAGATCCTCCCGCTCAATCGGTGTAATAAACGCGCGCGCAAGCAGGACGAGCGCGGCTTCATCGGCCATATCGGCGGCGATACGTCGTGCTGTGACGCTCGTCGGATCGGGATATGTGCCGTTCTTTACCGCCGCGAGTGTCGCGGTACCGTCGCGCAGGGAACGTCGGCAACGTGTGTAAATATCTTCTGCGATCCCCATGTGCCGTCACCTCACCTCACATATCTATGCACCCCTTTATATTTGTATGCATATGCTGTTTAAGAGCACAAAAACAGGACAAACTATCAACGGATGTAAAGGAGGGAATGCCGTGATGAACGTTCGCCGCGGCGATATTTATTACGCGGATTTAAGTCCCGTGGTCGGTTCGGAACAAGGCGGCATACGGCCGGTCCTCATCGTGCAAAATGATGTCGGCAACCGCCACAGCCCTACCGTGATCGCAGCCGCGATCACCAGCCGACAGGATAAAGCCCGTCTGCCGACCCACATTCAAGTCAACACGATCGGCAGCGGTTTGGCGCGCGACTCGGTGGTGCTCTTGGAACAGATCCGCACGCTGGACAAACAACGCTTACGCGAACACATGGGTCATCTGGACGATTCGGCTATGACACGTGTGGATCAGGCGTTGCACATCAGTTTCGGACTGTAACACAACAAAAACAGCGTTTCGCATAAGCGAAACGCTGTTCGTTTTAGTGTAAGAACTCGATGAGTTGCCCGTCTTTTTGGAACAAATGCAGGTATTCAATGATGAACGACCCGCGATCGTTGCCCCAGTAATCGCCGTCAAGGATCGGCCGCTTGATCCCGATAAACCGATTGTCAATGTCATCGGGATGTTTGCCTTGGTTGGCGCCCACCAACATACTGAGAATGAAATAATGCGGCTTTTCATAAAGGAATTCGTATTCCGTGCCGGCGTAGTGGTAGTGGAACACTTCCTTGCCGTCCAAATAATAATATACGTCGGTATCGGTCCATTCCGCCGCAATGGTGTGGAACTCGTTGTTCATCGACTTGGAACGGTCATATTCGTAATGATACCGAAAATCGCGCCAGTCATCTTGCGTTTGTAACACGTGCGTGCGGTCGCGCATCACGTGAACGGGGTTACGCGTGGTCGCCACGCGCGGCTCACGATCCAAGATCCATTCGTGAATGCACGCACCGTAATTATCGCCCAAACTTTCGCATTCCGCAATATCAAATTCCAAACGCTGTTTATCGTTTGAAAAGATCCAAAAATCGTGCCAGATACCCTCGCCGTCTGCCAAACGGCAACTGATTTCCATAAAGCCCTTGGCAAACTGCATGGATTTGGAGGTATCCGCCCACGCACCGTAAAACGTTTTGTCGTCGTGCGTGGCGGTGAGATACAACTTGCTGTCTTGCACGCGCAGGTTTTCGGGACGATTGGAACGCGCGGTACTCATGCCGTACCATCGTCCGTACGTGCCGCCTTGATCGTAATTGAGCGTGTCCCACACATCGGCGTTAAACGTATCAAAATCGTCGCAGAAAGTCAT
>JAZOQQ010000261.1:0-3521 GCA_045656165.1 Acutalibacteraceae bacterium | reverse complement strand
TCGATCACGTAGCACAAGTTAAACGACGGAATATAGATCGGTGCCCACGCGGGTGCACACAATTCCAACTGCCCGTTCTCACGTTGTGAATGTGCAAACAGTCGCAAACTCGCTTTCGATAAATCGTACTCCCCGAACGCGCGATAAGCACACAGCATTTCCACGCGGGAATCCATGCCGTACAACGCTTGCTCACGCCACGGGCAATCCTCATAATGCTCATGCATACACAATTGCAACGTGTTTTTCGCGACCTCGTAAATACGGCTGTGCAAGTGATCTTCGCACACCAGCCCGCCGCGGTCGGTCAACGGATATACCGTCGGTTGTAAACCCAGGTAATGTAACGTTGCGGTAGCGGACGGAAAATGTACCTGTAAATACCGACCGGCAAACCGTTTGAACCGATGCACAAAACGATTATGACCCGCTTTGGCATGGTACACGGCGGCAAATTGACGTCCGTCTATCGAGGTCGTGACCCGCAACTGCTCCAGATGCTCGCCAAACCCGATATACACCTCCGACTCTTGCGGCACCGTAAATTCGATATCCAAAAGTCCCGCCGTTTCTTTCATTAAGTCCACGATCACGAACACGCCGTCACCGCCGCTGTTTTGAAGGGTTACGCCCTCTGCCGACGGTAACGCGGTATGCGCGAGATCGAAGCCCATTTCTTTTGGTAACAGCGTGCAAAGTGCCGTTTTCGTCATATACTCGCCACACGGTAACGACGTATCCTGCGGTTGGTAAAAAATTCCTTGCGCGACGATCGTTGTCGGCACACGTTCTTGCAGTACCAACTGCGCGCAGGGACGAGGACTCAGTTTGTCATATCCCGTGCGAACTACACAGCGTTGCCATTCTTGCGGTTTGTCCGCCGCAACGGCATCGTAACGGAACGAGAACGAAAGTTGCATGGTAATGCGCTCAATTTCGCCGCTTTGGTAACCCGCATTCATGCGGCACTTGGTATCGGCATTGCTGAAACACAACACCCGATCATCCTGCCACACTTCAAACAGCACGCCCGCTTCACCCATGCGGTAGGTCAACGAATGCTCGCCTTGACAATAACCTGTCACCAGCAGTTCGTTAACACCCGCTTTGACATACGGTGTAATGTCGTACGTATCGTACACCTTGTACGTCACGAAATCCGCGAACTGATTACCGTGTACCGCCTGTCCGTTGACCGTCACCGCATAGTGACTGTCGGCGGAAATCGCCAACGTGATCGGCGAATCGGTGTGTTCCACGGTAAACCGCTCTAAAAAATCTACATAGACATTCATGACAAGCGGCGTATCTATCCAAATTTTCTGTGCCTGTGCCAGCATAGTCGATTCTCCTTTTGAATCAGTTCGCCAAAAACGTTTTGACTAACTCCCAAGCAAACAAATCATGCATTTCCCGCGTGGGATGATTCAGACCGTTCGATAACAGCATCGTCGTGTCCACACCCTGCGCATTCATACTCTTCCACAGCGCGTAGCAATCACAAAGCGGAACGTTTTCTTCACGGCATACGCGACGTGCTTCGTCAATATACGCATCAAAGAACCCGCTGTTCTGTCGCTCCGCAAATATCTCGCCAAGCGTTTTGGCAAAATCGTCGGTCACGGTATGCGGCACGTATGTGTTCATCATGTTCGGCGTCATGAACACGACCTCTTTATCCGCCGCATGGATCTTACGGAAAATCTCGCGAAGCGACTGGCCGTAACTCTCAGCCGTCGCACGCTCGTCGTTGCAATCGTCTAAACCGCAGCACACCACCACCAAATCGGGATTGTGGCACAACACATCGCGTTCCAGGCGTTCCAAGCCATTGGAAGCATTGCCACCGTTGATACCCGCGTTGATGATCGAAAGCGACGTTTCGGGATACAGCATCGACAGCACACGCTTGGTACGCTCCGCATACCCGTTCGCACTGTCAAACACCGTGCGTAACAATTCACCGTCACGATAAATTTCAAAACACCCTTGCGTCACACTATCACCTAAAAAGGCAATCACCGGAGAAGGGTTGCCGAAATTATCGCGGCTTTTATTCGTTAAACGTTCAATGATTTTCATGGTAAATCACCTCAAAAAACACTCTCCGAACCTTTGGCGCAATAGTGGTTTTCGCTAACCGTTGCACCGTCAACCTCTTTCATTATCAGCGGCTTCCAGACATCACCCAACGTATTGGACAAGCGGTTACCGGAGATGGTCGCACCATCACAATACGAAACCTGAATACCGCGCTCACCGTTGTAACGCTCCTCGGCCACGTTGGACTCCATCGTGTTATCCGCGATGGTAACGCCTTTAATGTTACCCACGTTGATCGCACAAGCATGGAAGTTCGTGAAGGTGTTGTCACGAATCACAATATCTTCGTGGAACGTCTTTTGTTCCGATTGCACGGTTGCTTCGCTGTTATCCAAACGAATAGAGATAGCGCCGGCAGGACCTTGGTGCGCCTCAATGCGGTAATATCCCACGTTATCAAACGTGTTGCCGACAATCTTCATGTTGCGGATGCGCAAACCTTCTTGATATCCGTACCAACCGTGAATACCATGGTTGCTGATATTCTCAAAACGGTTATTCTCGATCACGGTATCGGTGGTATGTAACACCAAACCGCGACCGCGGAAGTTTTTAAACAGGTTGTTGCGGATCACCGAACCCGCAAACTCGTGGCGTTGCAAATAGCCCTGCGTCGGTACTTCGGCTTCTTTGCCGCACATACCTTTGATAGGCGTTTCCAACGTCAGCGTGGCATGCTGATGCGGGCCTTCACCTGTCGCATCGGTGATCTCCAACACACGAGAAACACCCAGCAAACGCTGGTTTACCGTATCAAAAAATTCCATGGTATCGCCTACGATCGGCATCGCGCCACCGTCGGTATTGAGCACGATCTTATTCTCCGCGATCACTTCATCCACCAGCGAACGCCATTGATACAGGTTCAAGCCGTCGTCCAGCAAACCGATAAACGAAGAATTGATCAGCGTGATCGCACCCGGACCGCCTTGGATATGTACACCGTCAGCGGTGCTGGTGATCCACAAGTTTGAATTCGGGCGGTAGGTAATGTTGAAATCGTCGATCGTCACAGGTCCTGCCATTTGGCTGCCTACAACGCCGGTGCACGCACAGGCATAGATCGTAATGTGACGCAACGTGAGATCGCTGCTGCGACGAATATCGAACATCGACATGTTGCAGCCGACACGGTTGTTGATCACCAGTTTGTCTTCGGGATCCATACCCCAACCGATCAGCGGTGTCACTTCGTTAAGCGTAATATTGTAAACGCGATCCGCCACTTTGTGACAGGATTTTAAGAAGAAATAATACAACGCATCGGGATCCAGTTGTTGCGGATCTTCACGGTTACGAACCGTGCCGTAATGCGCACCGATCGTATCGTGGAACCGTTGATCGTCGAAAATGTTGTAATCATCGTCCAACTCAAACGTACACGACTGCGTTTCGCGGTCTACCGCCGTTACCGTGCC
>JAZOQQ010000260.1:0-5465 GCA_045656165.1 Acutalibacteraceae bacterium | reverse complement strand
GCCGTCCGCGCCGTAGGCATTGGATACCAAAATCGGCAATTCGCTGTTTTCCTTCGCCGCCAGTACGGCCGCCTTGGTTTCATAAGCGTCGTTCATGGTTTCAATAAAAATCAAATCCACGCCGTATTTCACGCCAAGTTTCACCGTTTCGGCAAACGTCGCGACCGCGTCTTCAAAATCCAAATCGCCAAACGGTTTGAGTAATTTACCCGAAGGGCCGATATCCAACGCAATAAATTGGTTTTCCGCCGTTCGTGCGGCTTTGGCGTTTGCCACCGCCGCTTTGACGATTGCATCC
Source organism: Acutalibacteraceae bacterium (assembly GCA_045656165.1). Classification (GTDB taxonomy): domain Bacteria; phylum Bacillota; class Clostridia; order Oscillospirales; family Acutalibacteraceae; genus RGIG3009. The sequence goes on along the minus strand of JAZOQQ010000260.1, from coordinate 5,167 downwards.
AGTTCCGCCGCCTCAAATTTCAACACGTTTGCACCGAACGTATTGGTGCTGACAACGTTACTGCCCGCTTCAAAATACGCGCGATGGATCGCCGTGATCTCGTCGGCGTGCGTCACGTTCCAACGTTCCGGCAGTTCTCCCGCCTGCAACCCTCGCTGTTGCAAAAGCGTTCCCATGCCGCCGTCCAAACGTACGATATTGGTTTGCAAAAAATCCCGAAAGTTCATAAAGCACCTCGAAATGCACAATCTGTTTTATCACAAGCACGGCACTTGTGCGGTTTGATTTGCGGTGTGTCCGCAAACCCGATAAACGCCGTCACCGATTTACTGGGCGAGAGCAACAAACTGTCGTTCACGCTCACACCGATGCGTTTTTCACATTGCAACAACGCCGTTACCTCGCGTTGCAAACTCAGCGGTATATCCCCATAACCGGGGCTGATGCGACCCTTAACGTGCAAACCGCGTTCGGCGGCGTATTGCGCGCTGAACGCATCTAACACCGCTTCCACGCGTTCGGTACCGATGGCCTGCATCATCACCGCGCGTGACGGTGAAAGCGTGCTGTATTTGCGTAATAAACGATCTAACCCGATACCCACCGTTGCCGCCGCTGTCAGCGTAACGGTACACGACTCCGTAAACCGCACAAGCGTTGGGGACAATGCGGAAACCGACGACATATCCTCGTAACAAACCGCGCCGCGTATCGTCGGTAACGCTTCGCCAAGACATTCACGCAGTAACGCCAGCACCGATTCGTCAGCCGAACAACACCCCGCATAGCGTAACACTTCCCGCTCACACACGGGCGGAAGTGTTGGGACTACCACGCGGCTCATTTGCCGAGTATCGCCGACAAGTTCGCCTGAATCTGATGGGCGACGTCGGGCTTGTTCATGGAATACACGTGAACATTGGTGATGCCATTGGCGTACAGATCAATGATCTGATCCGTCGCATACGCGATGCCGGCTTGCTTCATGGCGGCGGGATCAGAACCGAATTTGTCCACCAAACTCTTAAACCGTTGCGGCATAAACGAACCGGACAGTTGAATAGCACGCGCCACCTGCGTTCCATTGGTGATCGGCATAATGCCGGGGATTACCGGCACGGTAATTCCCGCTTCGCGTATCTTATAAAGGAAATTGTATAACAAGTTATTGTCAAATACCATTTGCGTGGTCAAAAAATCCACGCCCGCTTCCACCTTTTCGCGCAAGCGACGAATATCCTCGCGTTGGTCGGCACTTTCGGGATGCACTTCCGGATAGCACGCGCCACCGATACAAAAATCCGGATTGGCGGCTTTGAGTTCCCGCACCAAGTCCACCGCATACCGATAGTCCCACTTCGAGCGATCGGTATTTTCCAGTCCACACGGGATGTCGCCACGCAGCGCCATAACATTGGTGATACCGGCTTGCCGAATCGCCGCAATCTTTTCCGCCACCGTCGCGCGCGTGGACGATACACACGTTAAATGTGCCAACGTCGGCACGTTATAACGTTCTTTGATATTTTGGGCAATATCCAATGTGTAGCGACTCGTCCCGCCGCCTGCACCGTACGTAACACTCATAAACGACGGATGAAGCTGTGCAATTTCTTCGGTGGCCACCTTCACGCTGTCAAACGCAGTTTCCGTTTTGGGCGGAAACACCTCGAACGACAACGAAAACGTTCCCTTTTGTAAGATCTCGGTAATTTTCATACGGCATCCCTCACTTTCCCCTATTGTATCACTCCTCTTCGTCGGAATCAAGTTTTTGTCGCAAATGCTTGACAAGGCGAGCGCAGAATGCTATACTGATTTCAAATTTAACAAACCGTTGAAGCGGAAGTAACGGCGCAGATGCCTTCACAGAGAGCCCGTGTTGCTGGGAATCGGGCAAGAAACACTACGTCAAATGGGCCGCCGAGGGTGCAGTCAAATGTGAGCGATCACAAAGTATTCTGCAACGTGAGGGCATACGTCAGTTGTCGGGGATATGTTGGTATCCTGCATAAAGTGCACGGTTTTGCCGTGAATCAAGGTGGCACCGCGGATAAGTTGTTTATTCGTCCTTGGCAGAACTTCTGCCAAGGATTTTTTTGTTTGGCAGACCACGAGGTGTTGTTTTATGAAATCTGAAGTCATCCGCCGTATCGTCACCACCGCCATGCTCGCGGCACTCACGTTTGCGGCAACCGCTTTCTTTCGCATCCCCTCACCGCTAAACGGGTATCTCAATCTCGGCGACGGTGTGGTGTTGCTCGCGGGCTGGCTGTTGCCCCCTGCCTACGGCTTTTTGGCCGCCGGTATCGGCTCGGCACTCGCCGATCTATCCGCCGGCTATCTCGTTTACGCCCCCGCCACATTCGTCATTAAAGGATGCATGGCGTTGCTCGCGGGTTGTCTGTTCCGATGGCGGTGCCGCACACGCAACGATCTTGCCGCTCCGCTCATCAGCGGCACGGTGGCGGAAATTATTATGATCCTCGGCTACTTTGTATTTGAGGGATTCCTGTATGGGTTTATCCCCTCACTCGTCAACATCCCCGCGAATGCCGTACAAGGCATCGCCGGTCTGGTAATCGCGACCGTCGCAATACGCGTGCTTAACAATCGTCACACAACGTTGTCTTAATATAAGGAGGAACTTACCATGCAACAAAACGGCATTGATTTTGAAACCTATTTTAAACACTATCCCGACGAAAACGGCTTTTTCGGCAAATACGGCGGCGCCTATATTGCCGACAATTTGAAACAAGCCATGGCGGAAATTACCGAAGCATATTTCACCATCTGCAAATCCACCAAATTCATCAATGAACTGCGCGGCATCCGTCGTGATTTCCAAGGCCGCCCCACCCCCATCTCGCATCTTGATCGCTTGTCGGCGAGTCTCGGCAACGTACAACTCTACGTCAAACGTGAAGATTTGAACCATTCCGGCGCGCACAAGCTTAACCATTGCATGGGTGAAGCGTTGCTCGCCAAATACATGGGTAAGAAAAAAGTTATCGCCGAAACCGGTGCCGGTCAGCACGGTGTGGCACTCGCCACCGCCGCCGCGTATTTTGGCTTGGAATGCGATATTTACATGGGTTCAGTGGATATCAAGAAACAAGCCCCCAACGTTGCGCGCATGAAAATCCTCGGTGCCAACGTGGTGGAAGTTACCCACGGCCTTGCCACCTTAAAGGAAGCGGTGGACGCCGCGTTTGAAGCGTATGCCCACGAATACAAAGATGCCATCTATTGCATCGGTTCGGTGCTCGGCCCGCATCCGTTCCCCATGATGGTGCGCGACTTCCAAAGCATCGTCGGCATTGAAGCAAGAGAACAGTTTGTCGGCATGACCGGTGAATTGCCGGATGCTGTTGTCGCGTGTGTCGGCGGTGGTTCCAATGCCGCAGGCATGTTCGCGGGCTTTTTAAACGATCCTGTGGACCTCTACGGTGTCGAGCCGCTCGGCAAAGGCCCCAAACTCGGTGATCACGCCGCCTCGCTCAAATACGGCACCGAAGGCATCATGCACGGCTTCAACAGCATCATGCTCAAGGATGAAAACGGCGAACCGGCACCTGTTTACTCCGTTGCCAGCGGTTTGGATTATCCGTCCTCCGGTCCCGAACACGCCTTCTTGCGCGACATCGGCCGTGTCAAATACGACGTGGTGGACGACGAAGAAACGCTGGATGCTTTCTTTAAACTTTCTCGCATGGAGGGTATCATCCCCGCCATTGAAAGCGCTCACGCGGTCGCTTACGGCATGAAACTCGCTCAACAAATGGGCAAAGGTTCGGTACTCATCAACCTGTCCGGCCGCGGCGACAAAGACATGGATTACGTCTTAGAAAACTACGGCTTACGTTGATTTATTTCGATTTGTTTATACCACGAAACAATATACGGGGCACCAATCGGTGCCCCGTAACTTTTTGTCCCTGCCACGCCGCCACAAAAAACAGCGCCGATCCCAAACCGGAATCGGCGCTGTTTTCGCTTATCATCGCAACAGGGTCATCACCATGTCGCCTTTGCCGACCTGTCGGCCGTAAAAATCGCAGGTCACGTCCAGCGACTTGTCGTAATACCCCAGCCGCCGTCCGTAAAAATCGCTTAACCATTTCTTGTTGCCGGACCATTCGATCCAGCCGAGAATCTTCCCCTGCCGATCTTGAATCTTCTCGCGTGCCATGGCAAGCATCATCTCCAAAACAGATAATCGTATTCGATCGGGCTGACACCTTTCCGCTCCGCAAGAAAACGAATACCCTCTTGGAAAATCTCGTATTGCTCACGATCGTCAAACGTGATCTTACTCCATGCGGCGCGCAAGCGACCTTTCCAACCGCGTCGGCTTGTATACTCGGCAAGCCGTTGCGGCAATTCTGCCGCCGAACACTTATCCAACTCTTCCACAAGGTGTGCGACCATAAACCCATCCATCGGGCAATGACACCCCTTGAACTTTTCACGCAAACTCTCATCCGCATACACGGTAATATACAATTGCTTCGCCGTCATGTTTATCAGTTTCTGCGCATTTCCAAAACGGAATTCGCCTTCAATACCATGGTCGCTTATGTACGTTCGATACGCCGCTTCCGCCTCGCGCGCCGTGCGGTAAAAATCCACCGCCCGACCGGCTAACAAGTCGTCAATATATGCCTGCACGATCGCCTTGGCTTCTTCACAATCACGCAACTGAGACTCGCGCCCCTGAAACGCTTGTTGCCGTGTCGCATCGCCCAATGCGGAACCGTAAGCGAATCCAAAAATTTTGCACTTTAGTTTTTCCACAAACAGCACTCCTTTTATCTTGGATTATGACCATACCCAGTCTACCAAGTACAAGGATATTTTACATACTCCAGAATACACTTTTTCGCCTGACAAAACCTGTGCACATATACTCGGGTCGGAAATATCAACTCTGACCTCGAATTCCCATGTACCGTTGGTTTTTCCGTATATCGCTATATAGTTATACGCTGCATCCTTGGAACCTTTCATGGTCCTTGAATTGTAAGTATAACTATAATATGCATATCCGGTAAATTCACTAATAGTAAACGCAGTTGTGCAATCCATTATCGCACTTTCTAACGCGGCACCATAGAAAGCGTATTGCCCGATAAAGGTTACCGTACTCGGGATAGTAATTTCT
>JAZOQQ010000259.1:0-4589 GCA_045656165.1 Acutalibacteraceae bacterium | reverse complement strand
GTACCGTCGGGGTCATAACACCAAGGTCGGTGGCAACACCCACCGTGCGACCATCGCGCAGTTCAATGCGGAAGCCCGTGCTCTCACGGCTGTCATGCGAGGTGCGGAAAGGTGTAACCACACATTCGTCTAAGGCAACAGTATCCGTAATCGGCAAACAAGCATCCGCTTGTGCAACCGCACCGGCTTCTCGGATACCATCTAACGTACCATGCGAAGCATAGATCGGCATGCCGTATCGTTTTTGCAGGACACGTAACCCCGCGATGTGATCGGTATGTTCGTGCGTTACAAAAATCGCCAGGATGGTTTTAGGGTTGATTTCGCGTGCGAGAAGTGCTTGTTCAATGCGACGAGCGCTAACACCTGCGTCGACCAATACACCACCAACCGACGTACCGACGTATAAGCAGTTGCCGGTGCTACCGCTAAATAAGGGGCAAAATCGCGCCATATCCACCATCCTTTCATAAAAATAAGCGCACCGCTCTCGGCGGTGCGCTTTGAATGTTTAAAGTGCTTTGGGGATTGCCGAGTCCTCTTCGGTAACGCGTTCAACGTCCGCGCCCAAACCCTGCAATTTTTCCACAATGTCTTCGTAACCGCGCTCAATATATTGGATCTCTTCAATTTCGGTTACGCCCTTCGCCGCCAACGCCGCAATGACCATTGCCGCACCGGCACGCAGATCCATTGCTTTTACGGGTGCCGCCGTCAAGTGCGAAACGCCTTGCACAACGGCAAGTTTACCATCCACTTGAATATCCGCACCCATTCGGCGCAGTTCATCAACGTAGCGGAAACGATTTTCCCAAACGCCTTCGTTAATGATGCTTGTCCCCTCAGCGAGCGACAGCAAAACGGCGATCTGCGGTTGCATGTCAGTCGGGAAACCGGGATGCGGCATGGTTTTGACGTTACAATGTTGGAGAGGTTGCGGAGCGGCAACACGAATTTCCTCATCAAACTCTTCAATTTCCGCACCCATTTCCTGCAACTTGGCCGTAATGGATTCCAAGTGTTTAGGAATAACGTTACGTACCGTGACATCACCACCGGTGGCCACAGCCGCAGCCATGTACGTTCCAGCCTCAATCTGATCAGGAATGATAGAATAGGTTGTGCCGTATAAGCGCTCAACACCGTATATTTTAATAACATCGGTACCGGCACCGCGAATATCGGCACCCATAGAGTTTAAGAAGTTAGCCAAGTCAACAATGTGCGGTTCCTTCGCTGCGTTTTCAATAACGGTTGTGCCTTGGGCACACACCGCAGCGAGCATGATGTTAACGGTTGCGCCAACCGACACCATGTCCAAATAGACCGATGCACCTTGTAACTGATCGGCGTGTGCATCAATCATACCATTCTTCAACGGCATGACCTTAGCACCAAGGCAGGTAAAGCCCTTTAAATGCTGATCGATCGGCCGAACGCCAAAATAACATCCGCCCGGCATCGGTACATTTGCTTTACCGAAACGGCCAAGAAGAGCGCCGATAAAGTAATACGAAGCGCGCATTTTCTTTGCCAGATCATGCGGCACGGTTTGCGTCACAATGGTGCGGGAATCAATCTCAACCGTATGTCGGTCGATACGGCGAACCAAAGCACCGAGCGCCGACAAAATTTCTAATGCAGTCGCTACGTCGGCAATGTTCGGAATATTTTCAATACGGCAAACACCATTGGCTAAAACGGTGGCCGGCAATATCGCAACAACGGCGTTTTTAGCACCGCTGATGTCAACGGTACCGGTCAGCGGATGACCGCCGCGGATAACGTACTTATCCAAAAAACCACTCCCTCTTCACACATTTTTGGGGGAATATGCCGCAAAATCCCAAAAGGATGACACAATCAAAACACGTGGATATATACCCACGTGTTTCAGTATACCATACTTTTCTCAAAAATCAAATATTTTCTAAAAAAAACTCAATTTTTTTCGTTTGGAACACCATATATAGTATGGTCGGTATTTTGCTTTTTAGGCATACAAGGTTTTGCCAAGTACAATTTTTTTAAAAACCAAGCGGTTCAGCAACCAAAATTACATGAATACGATCGGCAATACGTTGACGTCCCGAAATTAAATACTGAGCACAAATCCGATCAGGGGACGCGCATCCGTCTGTACAAAACGGGCTACCCACCGCTTTACAAACGCCGTTTACCGCACAATATGTTTGGCAATGCAAGCGTTTGGCATTCAAGGGGGCTGCAATTGTTTTAACGCGGTAATCGGCCGCTTTCAGATCCGGCACGATTTTGTTGTTGCCTACCACCACGATCACGTTACGCGGACCGTAAGCAAGCGGGGCGACACGATTGGCGCGCCCGTCCACATTGTATAATTCACCTTTTTCCGTAACAGCGTTGGACGAACACAAAAACACGTCGGCGTTCAAAGAAGCGTGCAACACCTCATCCGTCTCTTCGGCTGTTAGTCCGTCGGCATAACGATCCAAAAAGCGATAATCGCCGCAACGCAACAAATCCAGTACACCGGTTTCTTCCAGCGTAACAGAACCACCGACAGCAACGGTGTCTCCTTCGTGTAATAAGCTTTTAACAAGCGGCACGACCTCTTCCCTGCAGTTCACACAAGTGGCTGCCATACGGTTGGCTCGTAACGCTTCGGCTACACGCTCCAAATCACGCGCAATCACTCTAGCACCTGCTCTTGTTCCAACTTGGTGATCAAGTCAACGCGACGTTGGTGACGACCGCCTTCAAACGCCGTTTCCAAAAAGGTTTTAACAATATTTTTAGCAAGTTCCGCACCGATAATACGGGCGCCGAACGCAACCATATTGGCATCGTTGTGTAAGCGGGTCAAATAAGCTGAAAGGGGATCGTTGCAAAGGGCACAACGAATGCCGTGAACTTTGTTGGCAGCAATACTGATACCGATGCCGGTACCGCAGATCAAAATGCCCTTTTCACAACGGCCGTCCGCCACCGCTTTAGCGGCACGAGCCGCAAAGACGGGGTAGTCACAACTGGCGGAAGTGTCCGTGCCGAAATCAACGTATTCCAGTCCCATTTCGGTGAGCATGGCTTCAATTTCCTTTTTCAGTTCCACAGCCGCGTGGTCACAAGCAATAGCAATCATAACAAATCCTCCTTAAAAATAAACGGAAAGGGCGACATCCCCATTGGAGATGTTGCCCATTTCTCATTCCGTAATCTTATTCAGCGGTTTCTTCGACAACTTCCTCAACGGGAGTTTCTTCCGCGGCTGCTTCTACAGCCGGCTCTTCGTCCAACAACGCACGAATGGACAAGCTGATACGTTTCGCGTCGAAATCAACAGCGGTGATCTTCACCTGAACTTCTTCGCCGACTTTCAGTGCATCCTGCGGTTTGTCAATGCGGCGGTTAGCGATCTGCGAAATATGAATGAGACCGTCAACACCGGGAATAATCTGTGCAAAGGCACCGAAGGTGGTCATACCGACGATCGTAGCCGGAACGACATCACCGACAGCATATTTTGCTTTGAAGATCTCAAACGGATTATCTTCCGCACGGCGATAGCCAAGGGAGATCTTGCGTTTTTCAGCATCCAGATCGCGGATGTAAACCTCAACGGTATCGCCGATGCTGACAACTTCAGAAGGATGTTTGATATGTTTCCAAGAGAGTTCGGAAACGTGGATCATGCCATCCACGCCGCCCAAATCCACAAACGCACCGTAGGAAGTCATGGATTTAACAACGCCGGTATATTTTTGGCCGACTTCTGCCTGTGCAAAAAACGCTTCTTCTTTCTCTTTGCGTTCCTCACGTGCAACATCACGGATGGAACCGAGAGCACGATGACGAGCATGGTTGATCTCTAAGATCTTGAAGCGAACGGTCTGTTTGACCAACGGGCTTAAATCTTCCATACGGCTGACGGATGCGCGGGAAGCCGGCACAAACACTTTCACGCCGTGGGAAGCTACCAAAACGCCGCCCTTGATGACGTCGGTCACGACGCCTTCCAAAATTTCACCACTCTCGCCGGCGGCGACAATGGTATCCCAACCTTTCTTGGCATCAACGCGTTTTTTGGAAAGCATGATGGTGCCTTCTTGATCGTTGGTACGCATGATAAGCAATTCCAGCTCATCGCCGACCTTCACGACCTCGAAGGGATCGGTGCCCTCTGCGGACAACTCGTCGGCGGGAATATAACCGGTCTGTTTACGGCCGATCACTTCTACCTGCACTTCGTTGGGAGCAATGCCCACGACGATGCCGTGCACTCTTTCATTTGTAGTTAAACTTTGAAGAGACGCTTCTAAGGCCTCCTCAAAACTCATTTCGTCAAAGGACTTGACAGGTTCGGTGGCAACGGCCACCTCGTTTTCTTGGACTTCGCTGTTGTTGACGATCTCGGACATGGTTGAAAGTACCTCCTTAATTATATCGGAAGGCGTTGAAGCACCGGCGGTGATGCCGACCACGTTTGCGTGTGCAAACGGTTCGGCCGTCAGTTCCTCTGCCTTTTCGATCAAAATTGTTGCGCAGTGGGGTCGGCACACTTCACGGAGCTTTGCCGTGTTGGAACTTTGCCGCCCACCGACAATCACCAT
>JAZOQQ010000258.1:0-3862 GCA_045656165.1 Acutalibacteraceae bacterium | reverse complement strand
GTCATGGTAATGGAATTTTCCGTTGGCCGCGCCAGCCAAAGCAGTCCTGTCGGTATGTATCAAAAGTTGCAAAAAGAGGGCCAAAAATGGCATTTGCACGGTTATGCCGCGCTGGCGGGTAACGTCATCTTGATGATGTTTTACACGTCAGTTACGGGTTGGATCTTGCACTATTTCGTGGAATTCGTGCGCGGGAATATGACCGGCATTACCAACGAAGCGTCCGGTGAATTGTTCGGTGCCATGCTTTCCAGTCCCCTGATTACCGTTGGATACATGGCGATCGTCGTGGTGCTGGGTTTTCTTATTCTGTCATTTGGTGTTCAAAAAGGTGTGGAACGCGTTACAAAATACATGATGCTTGTTCTGCTTGCGTTAATGGTAGTGCTGGCGATCCATAGTTTTACGTTAGACGGTGCTTCCACCGGTTTATCCTTTTACTTGAAGCCCGACCTTAGTAAAATCAACGGAAACGTCATTGTCGGCGCGATGAACCAAGCGTTTTTCACGCTGAGTTTGGGAATCGGTTCCATGGCAATTTTCGGCAGTTATATCGGCAAAGAGCGCTCGCTCGTTGGTGAATCCGTTAACGTGTTGGTGCTGGATACTTTTGTTGCGTTGATGGCGGGTCTGATCATCTTCCCCGCTTGCTTTACCTTTGACGTACAACCCGATGCCGGCCCGAAGTTGTTGTTCGTGGCAATGGCAAAAGTATTCAACAACATGGGCGGTGGTCGTATTTGGGGATCGCTGTTTTTCCTCTTCATGTTCTTTGCCGCCATGTCCACCGTTGTAGCCGTCTTTGAAAACATTTTAGCATGTGTGATGGAACTAACCGGCTGGAAACGTATCAAGACCTGCATCATCTGCGGCATGGTTATACTGTTGCTGTCCATACCATGCGCGGTAGGGTCTAACTTGTTAGCCGACTTCCACCCCTTCTCTACTACCTCTTCGGTACTGGATGCGGAAGATTTTGTCGTATCCAACTGCATACTCCCGCTCGGTGCGCTTTGTTTGATTCTGTTCTGCACCCGCAAAAAAGGATGGGGCTTTGACAACTTCCTCAGCGAAGCCAACACCGGTAAGGGTTTAAAACTTGGCAAATGGATCCGCGGCTACGCAACGTACGTGCTACCACTTATCATCTTCTTCGTTTTTGTGATGGGAATTCTCAACTTTGAATTTGCCGACAACTTCACCATCCTCGGATGGCTAAAATCATTAGTAGCGTAACAAAAAAGTCCTCACCGCTTTCAAGCAGTGAGGACTTTTTCATTTAATTTCTACACGGGGCTTCGCCGCAAGAATTTGTGAAGCAGTTCCGCAAACGCGGTAGCAACAATAATACCGAGTGCGAGCGCCGCCGCCAGTTGAAGGGTGTAGACCCCTTTTTCAAAGAAACGACCGGCATCGTTTTGGAACGCATAAGCCATGGTGTAATACAACGAACCACCGGGAACCAACGGGATCAAAGAAATGGTGATAAACGTGGTGGTCGGCGTTTTGAATACACGCGCCATCACTTCCGCATACACCGACAATACGAGGGACACGATAAAATAACTGATCGGATCGCTGTTGATAAAACGGCCGAGAATCAAATATAACAGCCACGATAACAAACCTCCGAGTGCCGCAAACCACAAGCGTTTGCCGCGCACGTTAAAGAGAATGGCAAAGCCGAGCGACCCCAAGCAACCGGTCAAAACTTGCAACAATTCGGTAGATGTCATCCTATCACACCTCCCAATGCCGCAAACAGGAAGTAACCGGCAGCAATTGCCAGTGCAACCAACACCGCTTCGATCGTGCGAAGCAAACCGGCAATACTGTCACCGGTAAACAAATCACGCAAAGCATTGGTTAAACCAACGCCGGGTATTAACGTCATAATGTTACCGATAATCAAACAGTCAACCGACGGTATCCACGACAACCACAGTGCTGAAAACGCCAGCGCCGTTGACACAAAGGATGCTAAAAACTTAGCGAAAATCTTATTGCCCACCGTCAAATCGGACAGCAAGATCACCAAACGCACCATGGCACCGATGGCCAAGGAAACCGCACCCTGCAAAAACGTACCGCCAAAAAAGAGCGTAAAGGCAGAGGCAATAATCGCATAAAATATCACTTCCACCCAAAGAGGATAGGTTTTTGTTTGCGCAATATCCGTCAGTTGGGCCTGTATTTCCTCGGCCGTCATTGGCTTGCGGCAGATACGACGCGACAGCGCGTTTAGACGGTGCACACGTTCAAAATCAGTACCGGTCGACAGTATTCGACGCGTTTGGGTATAACATTCTCCCTCTCCGTAATATGCCGTCATTACCATACTGCTGGTAATAATAAACACATCGGTACGCGTTGCACCGAGAGCTGTGCAAATACGCTTGACACTATCTTCTACGCGGCGCACCTCGGCACCGCAAATCAACATTTGCTCGCCAATATCCATGGCACAGTTGAACAACGTTTGCATCCGCATCCTCCCTCCTCATAATACGACACGAGTATACCACACATTTCGGTTCAAATCAACCACAGCAAAGCCCTTACCCGTTTTAGAGGTAAGGGCGTGTATTACACAACTACCGTACAAGACGTTGTGCCATAATATTCAAAACAACGAACGGTGTGTTCGGTAATACGCTCCCCCGCCACAACGATCGGCACGGCAGGCGGACAGGAAATGAGCGACGATGCGCAAACGCGCCCAATGCTATCGGTTACGCCAACCGTTTCTTTCCGAGAAAACACCGCTTCTCGCACGGATAAAATACGCTCGCAGCGTTTATACGGTAAAGCGGTTTCCGAAAGGGGTGCCTGAGCCCGTACAGAACACAGTATATCCTCCAAGCGCTGAAGATCGGTATCATCCGGCGACAGCATCAACACCACGTAGTCAGGATCTGCAAACTCAACCACCACGCCACGTTGATTCAGTAATTCTGCAAAAGCTGTACCGATATAACCATAGGCCTTCGTGGCAAAAGCAAGTTTCAGCAATTCACCGCCAAGCAGGACGTAGCCGACTTGTTTCAGCCGCTCTTTCAGCCGTTGAACCCGCTCGGCAAACAATGCCAAACGCTCAGAATATCCGTCACTTAAATAGGCATTGACACGATGCAAAGATTGCAGGATCAGATAGGACGGACTGGTAGAACCAAACAGCGACAAGGCATCTTTGGCATGGGGCGTTAACGCCGACGCCTGTTGAGGCGCAATATGCAAGTATGCGCCGCCTGTTAAGACCGGCAAGGTCTTGTGAGCCGAGTCGCAACACATATCCGCACCAAGATCAATCGGATGTTGCGAAGGTGTCAAGAACCGCAAATATGCACCATGTGCATTATCCACCAGCAACAATACGCCGTGACGGTGACAAACCTCCGCCAAGGCGCGCACGTCGGCGACATGTCCCAGGTAATCAGGGCTGGTCACGTACACGGCGGTCGGCAGTTCCGACATAGCTTGTAAGGCGTTGTCCAAATCATCAGCTGTTAAATCACACGAGAGATAGGAAGATTGTTCATGTGGGTACAGCCATTCTATTTCAAAATCCAGCAACGCCGCCGCATCTAAAAACGCTTTGTGCACGTTTCGTGCAGCGGCAATACGCACTTGACGCTTACCGGCAGATAAAACCACCAGATACAACATGGCACGCACGCATTGCGACGAGCCCTCTGTCGAATAAAACGTATCACAACCAAACAAGGTGCTCGCGTTTTTTTCACTTTCTCGAATAATGCCGTTCGGTTGATACAAACTGTCAGCGCCGTTAATTTCGGTAATATCCCATTGTTCAACGCCTAAAAAAGAAGATCCTTTGTGACCCGGCATGTGTAAACGCATG
>JAZOQQ010000257.1:0-7265 GCA_045656165.1 Acutalibacteraceae bacterium | reverse complement strand
CATCGACGCCTCATCCGAAAGAATATCGCCAAACATATTTTCGGTGACGACCACGTCAAACTGCGACGGGTCTTTGACGATCTGCATAGCGCAGTTATCAACCAACATATCCGACAGTTCTACGTCGGGATACTCCGCGGCCAAGCGGTGCATAACCGCTTTCCACAAACGGCTGGAATCCAGCACATTGCTCTTTTCTACCGAGCAAAGTTTACCGGAACGTTTGCGCGCGGTTTCAAAACCGATGCGGCCAATGCGTTCAATTTCGCTCTCGCTGTATTTGAGTTCATCCAACGCCACTTTCTCACCGCCGACTTCTTCGGTGGTGTGACTGCCGAAATAGATACCGCCGATTAGTTCCCGCACGATGATAAAATCAATGCCCTTTTCGACGATGCTCGCTTTCAGCGGCGAGGCGGCCGCCAGTTGCGGCCAAATTTTTGCCGGACGATTGTTGCTGTAAACACCCATGCCGGCGCGCAGACGAAGCAACCCTTTTTCGGGCCGTTTATCGCCGGGGACATCGTTCCATTTCGGACCGCCGACCGCACCAAGCAGTACGCTGTCTGCTTGTACGCATTTTTCCAGCATCTCAGCCGGAAGCGGATCGCCCCATTTATCAATGGCGACACCGCCCATATCCACATCCGTGTAAGTAAAAGTGTGACCGTAAAGATCTGCCACTTTGTTAAGCACCAATAACGCCTGCTCAACAATTTCGGGGCCGATACCGTCACCGCGGATGACCGCAATGTTCTTTTGCATGGAAATCACTCTTCTTTCAAAGACGCCAACAAGCCGCCCTTTTGAATAATGTTCTGAATAAACGGCGGAAACGGTTCCGCCTGATACTGCTTGCCGGTAGTGACATTATAAATGATACCGGTGTCAAAATCAACGCTGACTTCGTCATTCGCGGAAATTTCTTCAGCCGCTTGCTCACATTCCAGAATGGCTAACCCAATATTGATCGCGTTGCGATAGAAGATGCGGGCAAAACTTTTTGCAATAACACAGCCCGTGCCGCAGGTCTTGATCACCAGCGGTGCGTGTTCACGCGAAGAACCGCAACCGAAGTTCCAACCCGCCACCATAATATCGCCCGTTTTGACTTTCTTAACAAAATCCGTGTCAATGTCTTCCATGCAATGCTTGGCAAGTTCTTTGGCATCCGACGTGTTCAAATACCGAGCGGGAATGATAACGTCCGTATCCACATTGTCGGGATATTTAAAAACAACACCTTGCGTTTTCATCGCTTACTCCCCCTTCGGTTCGGTAATATAACCGGTTAAGGCACTCGCCGCCGCCGTTGCGGGACTGGCCAAATATACTTCGCTGTCGACGTGGCCCATACGGCCGACAAAGTTGCGGTTGGTGGTGGCAACACAACGCTCACCCGCCGCCAAAATACCCATGTAACCGCCCAAGCACGGACCGCACGTGGGGGTAGAAACCACCGCGCCGGCATCAATAAACGCCGTCACGTAGCCGCGCTCCACACACTCGCGCATGATCTGCATGGTCGCCGGGATGATGATGCAGCGCACACCGTCTGCAATTTTCTTGCCGTTTAATACGCGATACGCGGTTTCCATATCTTCCATACGGCCGTTGGTACAACTGCCGATCACAACTTGGTCGATCTTAATATCGCCCAGTTCGCTTGCGGCCTTGGTGTTTTCCGGCAAATGCGGACAACTGACGGTGGGCACCATTGCCGACAAATCAATTTCAATGGTCTGTTCGTATTCCGCATCGGGATCGGCGGAGTATTCCACCGGCTGACGCTCACAGCGGCCGTTCATATAAGCGCGGGTGGTATCGTCTACGGGGAAAATGCCGTTTTTGGCACCCGCTTCGATCGCCATGTTACAAATGCAAAGGCGATCATCCATTGACAGCGATGCCACGCCCTCACCGGTAAATTCCATACTGCGATACAAAGCGCCGTCCACGCCGATCTTGCCGATGATATACAAAATCACGTCCTTGCCGCTGCAATTCGACGGCAATTTACCTTTGAGTTCAAAACGGATGGCGGCAGGGACCTTGAACCAGGCCATACCGGTTGCCATGCCGGCTGCCATATCCGTACTGCCGACACCGGTGGAAAATGCACCGAGCGCACCGTACGTACAAGTGTGACTGTCGGCACCGATGATACAATCGCCCGCCGTCACAACACCTTGTTCCGGCAACAGCGCATGCTCAATACCCATTTTACCGACATCATAAAAATGGCTGACACAATGCGCACACGCAAATTCGCGGCATTGTTTGGATTGCTCCGCCGCTTTAATATCCTTGTTCGGTACAAAGTGGTCCAGCACGATCGCCACGCGATCTTTATCAAACACGCTGTCAAATCCCGCTTTTTTAAACTCGTTGACTGCAACAGGTGTGGTAATATCGTTTCCGAGCACGATATCCAGTTTCGCGTTGATCAACTGGCCGGCGGTTACAAAATCCAACCCCGCGTGTGCCGCTAATATCTTTTGAGTCATGGTCATCCCCATGACGATCACTCCTTTATTCCGAGATCATGTTGTTGTAAGCACTGATAAGCGCGTTGATACCGGCGCGGATAATATCGGTGTCGGTACCGGCACCCCAGCTGAGTGTTCCGTCTTCACGTTCCAGACCGATATACGCCGCCGCGGTAGAGTCAGAGCATTGCTCTTGCACACTGTGCTCGGTATATACTTTCAGTTTGTACGGTGAGCCGGTGTACGCTTTAAGCGCATTACTGACCGCATCCAACGAACCATTGCCGGTGGTGTGAAGCGTACTCTTTTCACCGTCTTTTTCAAACGTGACGTATGCATCCACTCCGCCTTCCTTCTGCATGAAGGTCATATTGGCAATGGAGATCGGTGCTTTAAGATCCAAATAATGCGTTTTGAAAATATCGAGTACGTCGTCGCCTTTGAGTTCGCGATGATCGTGATCGGATACGCTCTTGCACAAATAACTGAAATGCTCGCGCATTTTCGGCGGCAATACGTAGCCGTAGGTTTGCTCCAACAAATACCCGATGCCGCCTTTTCCGCTTTGCGAGTTCACACGGATAACGTCGGCATCGTAGGTACGGCTGATATCCTGCGGATCGATCGGAATATACGGCACCGTCCACTCGTGCAGGTTGTGCTCTTTGCGCCATCCCATGCCCTTGGCGATCGCATCTTGATGGCTGCCCGAAAACGCGGCAAACACCAATGCGCCCGCATAGGGAGAGCGCTCGTACACGTGCATACGAGTGCACGCTTCATACACTTCGACGATCGAAGGCATGTCGGTGAAATCCAATTTCGGATCAACGCCATGCGAATACATATTCATCGCTAATGTAATAACATCCACATTGCCGGTGCGTTCTCCGTTTCCGAACAGCGTGCCTTCCACGCGGTCGGCACCTGCCAGCAACGCCAACTCGGTATCCGCCACACCGGTGCCGCGATCGTTGTGCGGATGTAACGATACGGTGACGTGTTCACGGTATTTGAGGTTTTCACTCATGTATTCCACCTGCGAAGCGTACACGTGCGGTAAACTCATTTCCACCGTGACAGGCAGGTTGATGATGACGTTGTTGTCGGGACCGGGTTCCAGCACATCCAGTACGGCGTTGCACACTTCCAACGCGTATTCCGGTTCGGTTCCCGTAAAACTCTCAGGCGAATATTCAAAACGGAAATTGCCCTCGTATTCGGCGGCCAACCGTTTCACCAGTTTGGCACCGTCGATAGCGATCTGCTTGATCTCCTCTTTGGAACGTCGGAACACCTGCTCGCGCTGCGCCACACTTACCGAATTGTAAAAATGAATGATCGCATTCGGCGCACCCTTACAAGCATCAAACGTTTTGCGAATGATGTGTTCGCGACATTGCGTTAACACCTGCACTGTCACGTCTTCGGGAATCATGTTACGCTCAATCAACGTACGCAAAAATTCGTATTCCGTTTCCGATGCAGCAGGGAAGCCCACTTCAATCTCCTTGAAACCGACTTTTAACAACAATTCGTAAAACTTGAGTTTTTCTTCCAAACTCATAGGGATAATCAAACTTTGATTACCGTCGCGCAGGTCAACACTGCACCACGCAGGTGCTTTTTCAATGTGATCTTTTTGTACCCATTTATTATGAGTACCGGGTGCGGCATAGTAGCCGACGTGATATTTACTGACATCCATTTCGGATTCTCCTTATATACCTTTATTACTGCTCGGCGATGGTATCAATTTCCACCAACACGTTTTTCGGCAAGGTTTTGACCGCCACGCAGGAACGCGCGGGTTTGCCGGTAAAGTGCTTGGCATACACCGCATTAAAAGCGGCAAAATCGTCCATCGACTGTAAAAAGCAGGTGGTTTTTACCACTTTTTCAATGGACGAACCGGCGGCTTCCAACAAATTCTCAATGTTGCGGCAGACCTGCTCGGTTTGCTCTTCAATGGTCGTCGCTTCTACCTGAGCGGTAGCCGGGTTGATAGCGATTTGACCGGAGGTAAACACCAAACCGCCGGCGATCATGGCCTGACTGTACGGCCCGATCGCTTCGGGGGCAAATTCAGTATACACAATTTTCATAACGATACCTTACCTTTCTGCAATGCGGAAGCCCTCGGCTTCCAACGCGTGTACGATCTCATCCGCATGCTCGTAGTTGCGAGCTTCCAACGTGATACGCAAGAAGCAACCGTTGACGCTCTTGGTACCGCCGCGCTCATAGTGGACACCGGTAACGTTACCGCCGCAGTCAGCAATAATACGCGAAACGTCCTTGAGCTGACCGGGCTTATCCGCCAGTTCGATCAACAGATTAACAATACGGGCAGAACGCATCAGACCGCGTTCGATCACGCGAGACAGACTTGTTACATCAATATTACCACCCGAAATTAAGCTGACCACTTTTTTGCCGGCGATCGGGAATTTTTCATACATGGCAGCCGCCACCGATACGGCACCCGCGCCTTCCGCAACCATTTTCTGCTTTTCGATCAGCGCTAATACCGCCGAAGAAATTTCATCTTCCGTCACCAACGCAATATCGTCTACGTATTTGCGAATGTATTCAAACGTGTGCTCACCCGGCTTTTTCACCGCGATACCATCGGCAATGGTAGAAACGGAATCCAAGCACTCGATCTTGCCGTTTTTGATAGAGTTATACATGCTGGGAGCGCCCGCCGCCTGTACGCCATACACCTTTATGGACGGACGAATGGATTTGATGGCATAGGCAATACCTGAGATCAAACCGCCGCCGCCGATCGGTACGATGACCGCATCAATATCATCCATTTCATTGACGATCTCCAAGCCAATGGTACCTTGACCCGCAATGACGTCTTCATCGTCAAACGGGTGCACGAAGGTGTACCCTTTTTCATCTTTGAGTTGTAAAGCGCGGTTGTATGCATCGTCATAGCAACCTTCCACCAAGCACACGTCGGCACCATATGCTTTGGTGGCTTCCACTTTAGAAAGCGGTGCCGTGTCCGGCAAGCAGATCAGCGAGGAAATGCCGCATTTGGTAGCGGCAAGCGCCACACCTTGTGCGTGGTTACCGGCAGAGCAAGCAATCACGCCTTTGGCTTTTTCCTCTTCCGACAACATAGCGATTTTATAACCCGATCCGCGCAACTTAAACGAACCGGTATTCTGCAGGTTTTCGGGTTTTAGATACAACGCGCAGTGCGGCGCGATCCCGTACGCTTTGGCGAGCGGAGTCGGACGGATGATATCTTTCAACACGGTAGACGCCTGAAAGATCTTGTCGATGGTCAACATGGAACATTCCTCCTGAATAGACATAAAAACCCTGCCTCTTTACGACAAAGAGACAGGGTTTTACAGTTTCGTAAAAACCTTGCGGTACCACTCTTTTTGCCGCAGAATGCGGCCTCTCACAGCGATCTGACAATCGCATCCCCGGATAACGGTGGGTTACCGGCTGCCCTACTGAAAAACTTGTTCAGGCCAGCACTCCGGGGCCAGTATACCGTTCTCCGTCTGTCAGCTTACACCAACCGCTGACTCTCTGTGTTCGGGAATAAAACGGCTTTCTCCCCATCATCGTATTACATGATTTGCTAAATTATATCACTACTTTAGCACGGTGTCAAGAAAAATTATTCAATAACTTTAATCCAGCCGTCGGGACCTTCCATCTCGCCCATTTGAATACCGCGCAGGGTGTCGTACAACTTTTGGATCACCGGGCCCATGCCGGCAAACGTGATTTCACGGCCATGGTCGACAATCTTACCGACAGGCGAGATCACCGCCGCGGTGCCGCACAGACCGCATTCCGCGAACTGATCGATCTCGGACAGCGCCACTTCGCGTTGCTCCACTTCCATGCCCAGCACCTCTTCGGCTACCTGCATCAGCGAGCGGCGGGTAATCGACGGCAAAATGGTATCGGATTTCGGCGTGACGAGTTTGCCGTCTTTGGTGACGAACAAAATATTCGCGCCGCCGGTTTCTTCAATAAAGGTACGGGTGGCGGAGTCGACATAGACGTTTTCATCGTAACCGCAGTTATGCGCATCCACGATGTTACGCAAACTCATGGCATAGTTCAAGCCCGCCTTGATATTGCCCGTTCCGCGCGGTGCCGCACGGTCCAAGTCGGAAATACGCAACGTGAGCGGTTTGACACCGCCTTTGAAATACGGGCCAACAGGCGTGGCAAAAATGCGGAACTGGTATTCGGTGGCGGGTTTCACACCGATCACCGCGTTGCTGCCGAACATGAACGGACGCAAATACAGCGACGCACCCGAACCATACGGCGGCACCCATTCTTTGTTCGCTTTAACCACTTCCACAACCGCTTCCACAAAGCGATCTTCGGGGAACACCGGCATTTCCAAGCCGCGACAAGAATCCGCCATACGCGCGGCATTCAAGTCCGGACGGAAACAAACGATCTTGCCGTCCACCGTGGTATACGCTTTAAGCCCCTCAAAGCAGGTCTGCGCATATTGCAACACACCGGCACATTCGGTAATGGTAACGGTAGCATCTTCGGTCAAACCGCCTTCGTCCCATTTACCGTCTTTATAGTTAGAAACGTAGCGCTTGTCGGTCTGCACGTAGGCAAAGCCGAGGTTGCCCCAATCGATGTTTTGTTTATCCATGCCTGACACCTCTTGTCTGTTGATTTTTTTATTGTATCACCGTCTTTTTATACGGTCAACTCTTTTTTATAAAAAAGGTCCGCAAGCAGGAGCGTGCAGGGCATATAAAA
>JAZOQQ010000256.1:0-4882 GCA_045656165.1 Acutalibacteraceae bacterium | reverse complement strand
GGAGCATTTGTTAATGATAAGGGTGCTATGGCAAATGGCGGATTGCTTGAGCATAGCATTGAAATGATATTACATAGTCAGTGTAATAAACCTATTGAACTGCGTTTTACAGGAGTAAGAAAATGTAATATTGTTGGCTGGCAGGATAATTATTTCTGCGACATTTTTGGTGCATATTTGAATTTTCATAGCGACCTATTTGGTAAAACTCGTGATGACAAGCTGATAGTATGGGCGGATTGGGATGGTTACAATCCCATAAATTATACGGAAGAAAAACCGATTTCCACTAACGGAGAACACAGTACTTATATAATTGCTGAAAAGCTGTTTTGGAGAATAATGACGGAGGACTAATTAAGAGCGACAAATACCAATTTGTAGAATAGATAACGCACACTACTTTTGGTCGTTCTTACCCTCACTTATACTACTTTTGTTTTTGCCCAAAGAGGACTGAGGGATCGCACCGCCCTTGTTCGCAGACGAGATCAAACTACTGTCCTGTACCAATAGTCTGCTAAAAATCAAGCCCCCGTCGCTTTTAGTGACGGGGGCTGTGTGTTTAATTATACCTTTGCTTCTTCTTTTTTCAGCAGCTCGCGGATATCTTTGAGCACGTCCATTTCGGTTTCGGCAGGAGGAGCAGGCACTTCTTCCACAACCTCTTCCACCTTTTTCTTCTTCAACAGTTTGCCGGTACCGTTTTTCAGACCCATAAAAATCTTGAGCACCACAAACACGCAGAACGCCATGATGAGGAAATCTAAAATCAGTTGCATAAAGTTGCCGTAGTTGAGCGCAACCTCTGCCACAACCTCTGCACCGGTTTCATCCAGCACGGCCGGCTCGATCACCCATTTCAACTGTGAAATGTTGATGCCACCGATCACCAGACCGACGAGCGGCATGATGATATCGTTGACCAGCGAGGTCACAATCTTACCAATCGCGCCGCCGATGATAACACCGACAGCCATGTCCGCGACATTGCCTTTGGCGATAAACTCTTTGAATTCTTGGAAAAACTTTTTCATATCGCAAAACCTCCTCGTTTGATAGCCCTATTATAAGAAAAAGCGCATTTTTTGTCAACTGTGTTTGTCAAAGGTTTTATACGTTGCTTTTCCTTCCCCGAAGTTGTTTAAAAAACGATTGCAAAACAGCGGCACATTCGTCTTGCAACACGCCATTTTCCAAAATCGGTTGATGATTATACGGCAACGCAAACAGGTTGGTCAGCGAACCGCACGAACCCGCTTTCGGGTCGGCAGTACCATATACCACGCGATCAATACGTGAATTGATGATCGCTCCCGCACACATGGGACACGGCTCTAATGTGACGTACAACGTACACCCCGCCAACCGCCAACCGCCAAGCGCTTCACAAGCACCGTTGATCGCCTCGATTTCAGCGTGCGCTAACGCATTTTTTCCACATTCACGCCGATTGCGACCAACCGCGATAACACGATCGTCTTTCACCACGACCGCGCCCACCGGCACCTCACCCTCTGCGGCGGCCAACTCCGCTTGTCGCAAGGCCTCTTGCATCCATTGCTCATCCGTCATAACAAACCGCTCCCTATACTCTCGATCAGCACACAGGTCATACCGATAAGTGCTACAATCATCATCGGCGCCGACAACAGTTTGCCTACACGTGCACGCACAGGAAAATGCGATACCCCGTTGCCCACAGAACCGAAGAAGTTGCGATGCTCCTGAACGGCCGTCAACACGATCACGCCGACCGCCGACACGAACACGAACGTGAGCGTGCCGATAACGGTGGTGTAATCGGGAAAGCACTTTTGGAAGTACGTAATCAACACTGACATCGCGTTGTTCATTCCATGCAAGACGACAGCCGGCCAAATACTGTCGGTTTTCACGACGGCATAGCCCAATCCGAGCCCCAGAATAAACGCAAACGGAAATTGCAAAATATTACCGTGGAAAAAACCAAACAGGGCGGCGGTAAGCACAACCGCCAGCCCATCACCGTGACGGCGCAACGCACCCAAGATATACCCGCGAAATACCATTTCCTCCACAATCGCCGGCAATAACGCGGTAGACACCAGATTCAACAACAAGCTTGACCACGTCGGGGTAACGGTGTCGGGCATTTCCGGCAACGGAACGCCCACCGAGGACAACATGTTCATTAAATAACTCGTTACCACATTGGAAACGATGGCAAGCGCCATGCCGCCAAGCACTAAAACGATCCACCACACACCACTGACGTGGCGCGACGGGAATGGGTTTTGCCGTTGCTTCGTGCACAACGCCACAATTATGGGCGGTACCGCTAAGATCAGAACATAGAAAACCATGTCGACAAGCATGGAAAGTTCATGTGTGTTCATCCGTGCCAGTACGCTATTCAACAGTCCCAAACGTATCACGATACGTAACGTGTATTGCACCGCCAGTACCGCCACCATGCACGTACCCGCAAAGTTCGCATTACGGCGCATGCACGCCGCCTCTTGCTCAGCGGGTGACAACACGCTCGGAATAAATGGCTGTTCCATGTGCTTGCGCCTCCTTTTTGCCATCAGTATAGCATAATCCTATGAAACTCGCAATAAAAAATGTTGCATTTTGGTCAAGCTTCGGGTAAAATATATGTACTATTCTATACTAAAAGGAATGAGTTCAATGGCAAAAATCCGCATGAAAACGCCGCTCGTGGAAATGGACGGCGACGAAATGACCCGCATTTTGTGGCAAGCGATCAAAGAAAAACTTATCTTGCCGTTTGTGGATCTGAAAAGTGAATATTACGATCTCGGCTTACCGCACCGTGACGAAACCAACGATCAGGTAACGGTAGATGCCGCCAACGCGATCAAACAATACGGTGTCGGCGTCAAGTGCGCCACCATCACGCCCAACGCACAACGCGTGGAGGAATATAAGCTCAAAGAAATGTGGAAAAGCCCCAACGGCACGCTCCGCGCCATGTTAGACGGTACAGTATTCCGTGCGCCCGTGGTAGTGAAAGGCATTAAACCCAGCGTATCAACGTGGGAAAAGCCCATCATCTTGGCCCGTCACGCTTACGGCGACGTGTACAAAAACAGCGAACTGTATGTAGATGGTGAAGCGAAAGCAGAATTGCTCGTTACCTACCCCGACGGCCGCACCGAGAGCAAACTGATTCACGATTTTAAAGGCGGCGGCATCATCCAGGGCGTGCACAACACCGATAAGTCCATCGCCAGTTTCGCACGTGCTTGCTTTAACTACGCATTGGCAATCAAGCAAGACTTGTGGTTTTCCACCAAAGATACCATTTCCAAGGTGTACGACCACCGTTTCAAAGATATTTTTGCCGAGATTTACGAGGCGGAATACAAAGAGGCTTTTGAAGCCGCGGGTATCGAATATTTCTACACCCTCATCGACGATGCGGTCGCACGTGTCATCCGTTCGAAAGGCGGCTTTATCTGGGCGTGCAAAAACTACGACGGCGACGTCATGAGCGACATGGTCGCTACCGCGTTCGGTTCACTCGCTATGATGACCAGCGTACTGGTATCCCCCGACGGCAAATACGAATACGGAGCCGCACACGGCACCGTCACCCGCCACTATTACAAACATTTAAAAGGTGAAGAAACCTCTACTAACTCGGTTGCTACTATTTTTGCGTGGTCGGGCGCGTTACGCAAACGCGGTGAACTGGACAATTTACCGGACCTGTGCGCATTTGCCGATCGTTTGGAAGCCGCCACGCTCGGCACCATTGAAGACGGTATTATGACAGGCGATTTGTACCTGCTGTCTACGTTAGAAAATAAGAAAAAAGTCAACTCGTTGGAATTTTTGGATGCCATTGCCGCAAAATTGGCTTGACATTGCTTATATTCCGTGCTACAATAGCCCATGTTAAACAAGGGGTGCTGAGTAATCGGCTGAGAGGAAGCTCGCTTCTAACCCTGTGACCTGATCCGGATAATACCGGCGTAGGAATGTTTACGAAACGCAGCGGTTAAAGCGCGCAAACATCTGCTTTTCTAACATCCTATCCGTATTTTCGGATAGGATGTTTTTCATTTTACAAAAAGGAGCGGATGTTTATGTCGCAAACCAAAAATTCCGTTTACCGTCTGGTCGAAACCGCCGTTTTACTGGCGTTTGCCGCGGTATTAAGTGTTATCAAATTAGTGGATATGCCCTACGGCGGCAGTGTGACCGCCTTCAGCATGTTGCCGTTACTGGTCATTGCCTATCGTCACGGCACACGGTGGGGCTTATTCGCCGCCTTTACCTACAGTCTGATTCAATTGTTGTTGGGTCTTGACAATTTTGCCTATGCCCCCACCTTCACCGCCGTGGTTGCCATTGCACTCTTTGACTATCTGTTGGCGTTTTTGGCGTTGGGTCTCGGCGGTTTGTTACGCAACAAACTGCCGCAAGGCGCGGCGCTCGGCATTGCGGCGATCGGCACCGGTTTTCTGAGATACGCCTGTCATGTCGTTTCCGGTTGTACCGTGTGGGCAGGACTGTCCATTCCGACTGCACAGGCGTTTACGTTCTCGCTGTCCTACAACGCCACGTACATGATTCCCGAAATTGTCATTTTAGCGCTCGGTGCCGTGTATCTCTCGCGTCTTTTGTCGCTTGACGGTGTCGGTATTACCCGCACCGTTCGTCGTGTGGGCAATACCGCCGCTACTATTCTCTCGGCGATCGCCTACACGGTGCTGTTGGCGGTATTGGTGTGCGATATTATCTACGTCGCCCCCGCTTTACAAAACGCCGAAAGCGGCGAACTCTTTTTCACGGGTCTTGCCGCGCTTAACTGGTTAGCGGTCGGCATCTTTACCGCCGTCGGCGGTGCGGTTTTCGCGGTGTTGAAAGT
>JAZOQQ010000255.1:0-5079 GCA_045656165.1 Acutalibacteraceae bacterium | reverse complement strand
GGCAACGGCGGTTCGCAAATCGGCATCGGTATAGGTAACGGGCAAGGTAATGCCGCCGACTTTTAACATGTGCTCACCGCCTGTGCCGCCGCATAGGCGGATGCCCATGCCCATTGCAGATTATAGCCGCCGCAATCGCCGTCGACATCCAGCATTTCGCCGATGAGGTAGACCCCGGCGGCCAAACGCGATTGCAACGTGACAGCATCCACGTCGGCGGTATCAATCCCGCCTGCGGTAACCTGTGCACCGCCGAAACCTTGCGTGCCGTAAACGGTGACGGTAAAGTGTTTGATATACGGCACCAACGCGTCGGGATCATCCACACACGCCGACAGCGACAAACCCGCGGCGCGACAAACCGTTTGCCCGATGCGCTTATGTAAAAGACCGGTTAAGAAATCTTCCGCCGCCACGCGCGGACGAGTTTGCAAATGGCGACGAAGGGTTGCTTCATCCATGGACGGAAGCAGATCCATCTCGGCGGTCATCACGCCGTTTTTACGGCGCTCCCAGTCGCCGACCGCACGTGAAATGTGCATCACGGCAGGGCCGGATAGGCCGTATTCGGTAAACAGCAATTCATCGGTTCGCTGACACAACGGTTGACCGTTCAGCATCAGCGTGACCGTGGCATCGGTCCGCAACCCTTTCATGGCTTTGAGAAACGTCGTATCGGCTTTCACCTGCACGATCGACGGAAACAACGGTGTTTTGCGGTGACCGAGCGCGGTTGCCAGCGTATAACCATTCACCGAACCACCGAGCGCAGGTGCCGCCGCGCCGCCTGTTGCCAAAATGACGTGGTCGGCATACAGCGTATCCGTGCCGACGATGATCGCCCAGCCGCTTCGCGCGGGTTTGAGAGCCGTTACGTCGCTGTCGCAACGCACGGTAACGCCGAGGCGATCCAGTTCAAGACGCATACAATCCAACACCGCCGCCGCTTGTTCGCAAAGCGGATATTCCCGCCCTTCTTCGCGCGACGTGCATACCACGCCGAGCGAAGCGAAAAAGTCAAGACAAGCCGACGGCGGAAACGCCGCAAGTGCCGTTTTTGCGAACTGAGGCGCACCGTGATAGTGCGCGGGCGAGGCCTTGCGATTGGTAATATTACACGTACCGTTGCCGGTAGCGAGCAGTTTTTTGCCAACGCGCGGTAAGCGTTCCAACACCAACACGTGTTCCCCACCGATACGGCGCGCGCAAAAAATTGCAGCCGCCAAGCCGCCTGCACCGCCGCCAACGATCACGGTATGCCATTGCTTTGCCATCATGATCACCTCATCTATCAGTAGTATACCGATTTTCACCTCATTCGTCAAGGCAGACAACATTCGCTAAAATTTTTATTGACAACACGGTAAAATACGTGTATACTCAACCTTGTCTTTTATACATTCGGTCAATAATTTTGTACTTTTAGGATTTTGCCGCCGACGATTGTCGCGGTGGCTCACACTATGGCAAAAGAGAGGAGCAACCGATATGATAACGTTACATTCGTTGTTTGATCTTTCCAAGACCATGGCGGGCACGGAACTTACCGCGTATACACAGCCGTGGGAGGTGTTACCGCACATCCGTGAGATCGTGGAGAAACTCGCGGCGCAATTGCCGCAAGAACTCTTTGAAAAACGCTCAGAGGGTGTGTATATCGCGCGTTCCGCCAAGGTGCATCCGTCAGCGAGCATCGCGGGACCGTGTATCATTGATGAAGAGGCCGAAGTACGGCCCGGAGCATTTATCCGTGGGAACGTCTTGGTTGGGAAACAGGCGGTGGTCGGTAATTCCACCGAACTGAAAAACGTGATCTTGTTTGACCGCGTACAAGTACCGCATTACAACTACGTGGGGGATTCCCTTCTCGGATTTGCGGCACACATGGGTGCCGGTGCGATCACCTCCAACGTGAAAGGTGATAAAACCAACGTTGTCATTCGCGACGGCAACGCGCGCTATGAAACAGGGCTAAAAAAGTGCGGTGCCATACTCGGCGATCACGCGGAGATCGGCTGTAACAGCGTGCTCAATCCCGGAACGGTGATCGGCAAGCACACGCAGGTCTACCCCTTAAGTTGTGTGCGCGGCGTGCTGCCGCCGTATCACATTTATAAAGCGAAAAACAATATGGTTGAGAAACGGAGTGATCCATAATGGGACGATTATTCGGAACAGACGGTGTGCGCGGCGTGGCCAACACCGAATTGACGTGTGAACTCAGTTACCGTATCGGCAAAGCCGCGGCGGCGGTGCTGACAAAAGGTGGACGGCGGCGGCCTGTCTTTTTGATCGGGTCGGACACCCGCGCTTCCTCGGACATGCTGGCCGCCGCGTTGACGGCAGGCGTCTGCGCAGTCGGTGCCGACGTGGTGCATCTGGGGGTCATCCCCACCCCTGCCGTTGCGTTTTTGGTCGGCAAATACAAGGCCGATGCCGGTATTATGATCTCGGCTTCTCACAATCCGGCAGAATATAACGGAATCAAGTTGTTCTCAGGTGACGGATATAAGTTGCCCGATGCGTTGGAAGAAGAAATCGAACAACTGGTGCTGGAAGATGCAAAATTCCCTCAGCCGACAGGCGGTGACGTCGGGCGCGTGTCGCACGCGCCGAACGCGGCCAAGGATTATATCGATCATCTGAAAAGCACGGTGTTATACGCATTGGACGGCATGCGTATTGCGGTGGATTGCGCCAACGGTGCGGCATCGGTAACGGCCAAGCGGCTGTTTACGGAACTGCATGCCGACGCCCATATCCTGTCGGACACGCCCGACGGTACGAATATCAATCGCGATTGCGGATCGACGCATTTGGAAGCGTTGTCGCGCTACGTGGTTGAAAACGGATTCGAACTGGGCATTGCCTTTGACGGTGACGCTGACCGTTGCTTGTGTGTGGATGAAAACGGCAACGAAGTAGACGGCGACCAAATCATGGCCATCTGTGCGCTGGACATGAAAGAGCGCGGTAAACTGGCAGGCGATACCGTCGTGGGTACCATCATGACGAATTTCGGGTTTGAGAAATTCTGTAACGATAACGACATTCGCTTTTTGGCCACCAAAGTCGGTGATCGGTACGTGCTGGAAGAATTGTTGCTCGGTGATTTCTCGTTCGGCGGCGAACAATCGGGGCATATCATTTTTCGCGATTTTGCTACCACCGGCGACGGACAACTCACGGCGGTGCAACTGCTATCGTACCTTAAACGCAGCGGCGCGAAATTATCGGAACTGACGGGCGTTATGAAAAAGTATCCGCAATTAAGCATCAACCTGCCGGTATCTGCCGAAGGGAAAGTGCGGTTTTACACCGATAAAGCCATCAAAAGCGCAACCGAGGCCGCCAAAAAAGCGCTCAGCGGTACAGGGCGCATCGTGGTGCGTCCGTCGGGTACCGAACCGCTCGTGCGTGTGATGGCGGAGGGTGACGACCCCGCGCTGGTTCAAGAACAAGCCGAGGCGGTGGCGGCGGTCATCCGCAAACAACTCTCGTAATCCTCAAGTGTAACGCGGTGGCATTCTGCCACCGCGTTTTTTCGTCGTTGACAGCAGTAAAAGGATTGGTATATAATGAAGAAAACGTGAAAACGAGGAGGGTTTTATCATGTTTTGTCGTCAATGCGGCAATCAAGTCCCCGAAGGCGCTGCTTTTTGCAACGCGTGCGGCACACCGATTGCTACACAAAAGCCCGTCGTGACGGAAGAACCGCCAATGGCGGAACCGACCGTTGCGGTGGCACCGCCCATTGTGGTGGAACCGGTACTGTATGAAACACCTGAGCCGTGTGAAAATCCGTTAATCGCCAATTTGAAACGCCACCATACCGGCGGTTTGTTTTTAGCGGCGATTATCGCGTATACCCTTATCTTAATCGGTCAAATCATTTATCCGCTGACCATTTCGTATGACATGCCGATGCACCTCGCTGTTTCGAACAAGTTCACCGAAATGATGACGCTGATGCAGTCGCTCACCACCGTCACGTCGTGGATTTTCGCTATTCCCATTTTGCTGATCGTGATCGGACTTTGGGTGTTCTACGGGCAATCGCGGTCGTCGGAGAGCCGTTCCACCGTCGGTCTGACGCTCATCAAAACGTCGGTTATCATCCGCTTGGTCAGCACCATCTTGGCGCTCGTCGTCATCGTAGCCCTGTTATTTATCTGCATGGTAGCGGTGGATACGGTGATTGATGACAAGTACCAAGAATTTGAGTCGGAAATGGACGCTTACCGCGATCAGTTGGACGATTACGGTGCGTATATCGATGATTTCGGTGCCGCCGACAGCGTGGTCGTAGGTCACATGGCATCGTTTGGCGATTCGTTTGAATCGTACGGCGATGAAATGGAAGATGCCACCACCGAGTTTGAAAACCAACTCCAAGAAGTAACCGACACCGTACAGACGCTACGCGACGTGTTACGGATTGTGTTTATCATTTTGATCGTCGTATGTGTGGTTGTGCTGGCCGTTCCGATCGCGCATTACGCGTGCATGTTGTCGGCGCTGAGAAGCGTGAAAGATACGCTCAGTTTCGGCACGTTTGCGGCGCGCGGACTGGGTGCGGTACAAGTGTTCAACTGGATTCAGGCGATATTCGGTGCCGTTTCGCTGATTGATCTGTTGATCCTGCCTGCCATCATGCAAGGAATAATGGAGATGCTGGAAACGTCAATGGATACCACCATTCCGATGGAATTTTCCTCGCTGGATCCGTTCACCGTTGTGATAACGGCGGCTCAGATCGCCACATACGTGCTGTTCGCGCTGTCAATCAGCAAATACAAAAAGATGCAACAAGCCGCGTAATCCTCAACATAAAAAAAGACCGCTGAACATTCATGTTCTGCGGTCTTTTGGTTTGCGATTATTTATACAGCGGGCCGTAGGCGGCGCAAGCGCGGTAGTCCTGACCCTCTTTGTCCATACCGAATGCGTTCCACGCGGCAGGACGGAAAATGTCTTGGTTGGGAACGTTGTGCATGCTGACAGGGATACGCAACATGGAACACAACGTAATGAGATCGGCACCGATGTGACCGTAACCGATCGCGCCGTGGTTGGCGC